>CAZBUI010000095.1:0-7951 GCA_964495055.1 uncultured Candidatus Bathyarchaeia archaeon
GTCTTCGCGGCCGCGCTGCTCGTCATCTTCCCCAGTGCGCCGCTCATAGTGGCCAGCTTCCTGATCCCCAACGGCCTCTACATGAAGCTGTTCTCCCTCGTCCTCATGCTGCTCTCGGGGCTCAACGTCGTGCTGGTGCCCCCGGTGTACGCCATCACGGTCTTCCTCGTCGCAGCGAAGACCCTGACGGCGGCGGCGATCAGCTTCGTGGGCACGGGCGCCGCCCTGTTCCTGGCGTCGAGGCGCCTCGGCTACAGGTTCACCGTGGCGGAGTACACGGCTTACTATCTGCTCTACAACCCCGCCTGGTTCCTCATGACCGTCATCAGCCTGATGCACGTGCTGGTGAGGAGGAAAAGCCCCGAGCTGGACTGGAAGATATGAGCATGCGGCGGGCCGCCGCGTCTACTTGCCCTTGGTGAACAGCGTGAGCCCCAGGTACGCCGCCAGCGTGAGGGCTACGCTGTAGAGGCTGGACGCCCAGAGCCCCTGGCTCTCCCAGAGTCGGCCCACCATGGTGTTGGAGACGAAGAAAGCCAAGCCCACCACCAGGTAGTAGACGCCGTACGCTGTGCCCAGCATCGTCTCCTCGACGTATCCCGGGATGAGGGCCCTCTGAACGGTCTCCACCACCCCCATGTACACCCCGTAGATAGCCGCAATCAGGTAGGCATAGGGCACGGACCTGGGTGAAAGGTAGAGGAGCACCGCGGAGGCGACGAACACCAGGTACCCGAGGCTCAGCGTCCATGCTCTTCCCACCCGGTCCGACAGCCTGCCCGCCGGGATGGCCACCAGGGTGTGGGCCACGTTCAGCGCCGCGTACACGATGGGGATCAGGGGGTCGCCGACGCCCATGAGCCGCGCGTTCAGCAGTATGAAGCTGAAGTTGAAGGCGCCGAGGCTGAAAACCGCGACTATCACTAGGAGACGGAGGAAGTCCCCCCTGACCACCTCCTCCAGGCCCTCCAGGAACCTGAACTCGCGCGTCGATTCGCCAACGATCTCCTTGACCCCGAGGAGGATTACTATGAGGGCGGCGGTGCCGGGCACCAGGGACAGCAGGAACACGTCCCTGACCGTCCAGCCTAGGAGCGCCATCACCCCCGCGGCGGTTAGGGGGCCGACGATGGCGCCCATCTGGTCCAGAGCCCTGTGAAGCCCGAAAGCCTCGCCCTGCCTTCCCCGGGGAACCGAGGCGCTGATCAGCGCGTCCCTGGGCGCCGTCCTGACGCCCTTCCCCATCCGCTCCACCACCCTTATCACCATGACGTGGGAGACGTTTGTGGCCGCGGCGAAGAGCGGCTTGGCGACGTTGGACAGCGCGTAGCCGGCTAGGATGAACGGCTTCCTCCTCCGGAACTTGTCGCTGAAGAAGCCCGAGACGGCGCGCAGAGCGTAGCTCACCGCCTCCGCCGCGCCCTCCACGAGGCCCAAGGACGCTATGGATCCCCCGGGCAGCCCCAGGATGTACAGGGGCAGGAGGCTGAACACCATCTCGCTGGAGCAGTCCGTGAAGAAGCTCACCAGCCCCAGCATGTAGACGTTCCCCAGCTCTCCTTCCTCCTCAGCCATACAGGTTAAGACGAATGAAGAGGAATTAAGTCCTCCACTTGGCCGTCAACGTAAAATCAAAGATGCCTCATATTTCACCGTGGTGGAGCCTTTGAGCGGGAACGGGGAGAAGGAGTACATCCAGATGGTGAAGGAGACGGCGAAGGCCATGTGGGGCCCGGAGGCGGCCGAGAAGTTTAGCGAGCACATCGAGCGAACCGCGGCGGCGGTCTACGCCGTGAGCAGCTACCCCCTGGAGCCCCGCCTGGAGCCGGTCACCAGATTCAAGCCGGGGGAAAAGTGATGGAGCCGTACATGCTGAGCATCGCCGAGGCGTCCCGCATGATCAGGGGCGGCGGCCTCACCCCGACGCGGCTAGCCGAGAGCCTCCTGGACCGGATTGAGAGTCTTGAGACTGTGGTCGAGGCGTGGGTCACCGTTGACAGGGAAGCCGTCCTGAAGGCGGCGGACACTGCCACTATGGAGGCCGAGGAGGGCCGGTTCAGGAGCCCCCTCCACGGCGTACCCTATGGCGTCAAGGACATTTTCTATACCCGGGGCATGAGGACCACCATGGGCAGCGGCCTCTACTCGGGATACGTGCCCGACCGCGACGCCGCCGCCGTCAAGGTCCTCAGGGAGGCCGGCGCCGTGGTACTCGGGAAGACCGAGACCACCGAGTTCGCGCTCCACGACCCTGCCCCCACCCGGAACCCGTGGAACACCCGCCACACGCCCGGCGGCAGCAGCAGCGGCTCCGCGGCCGCCGTCTCCTGCGGCATGGCGCCCATGGCCCTCGGCAGCCAGACCGGCGGCAGCATCGTCCGCCCCGCCAGCTACTGCGGCGTCGTGGGCTTCAAGCCCACCTACGGCCTCCTCAGCAGAGACGGCGTCTACCCCCTGAGCTGGAGCCTCGACCACGTCGGCTATATCACCCGCACCGTCGAGGACGCCGCCCTGACGCTGAAGACCCTGAGACCCGACGCCGCCCCAGCCGTGGAGACGGAGAACACCCCCCGGATGGGGCTCCTGGCAGGCTTCTTCAAGGAGAACGCGTCCGACGATGTCTGGCTGGGTTGCGAGCAGGCCGTGGGCAAGCTGTGGGGGGAGGGCGCCGAGTTCATCGACGTGGAGCTACCCCAGAGCTTCGGGATGGCGCCCAGCGTCCACAGGGTCGTAATGGCGGTGGAGGCGGCGGCCGTCCACGAGGACGGCTTGAGGGCCCACCCGGAGGGCTACCGGGAGTACATCAAGGGCTTCGCGTCAAGCGGACTCCTGGCCCCGGCCACCGCCTACCTTCGAGCCCAGAGGATCAGGGGCATCATACTCAGGGACATCCTGTCCGTGATGGGGGACTACGACTGTCTGGCGTGTCCCTCCACGGTGGACACGGCGCCCCGGGGCCTGGAGTGGACGGGGAGCCCCGCGTTCAACGCGCCCTGGAGCCTTACAGGCCTCCCAAGTGTCACGGTGCCGTCGGGCATCAGCGAGGACGAGCTGCCCCTCGGCCTACAGCTTGTGGGGCGGCCTCACCGCGACCATGATCTGCTGGCTGTGGCGGCGTGGTGTGAAGAGGCGCTGGGGTTCCCCAAGGAGCCAAGAGACCCCTACACGCCTTAAAACCCTATATCATGCCCGACCCATGTTATTGTATGTCAGGTAAGATCCTGTTCGTCATCCAGAGCGGCCCGGAGAGCTACTATAACGTGCTCTGGGGCCTGAGGATGGCTAAGAACACGTGGACCCACCCGTACGGCGAGAAGCTGCTCGACGACGTCAAGGTTCTTCTCTTTGGTAGGGGCGTCGGGATAATCAACCCGAAACTAGCCGAGAGCCCGGAGTTCGAGGAGAACATACTCGCCTTTAACGATGTAGGAGTCGAGGTGGCTTCCTGTGTGTCCATCGCGGAGTCCTTGGATCTTGTGGGGGAGGCCGAGAGCCTGGGGGTAAAGCTGGTCCACGCCTCCAAGTACGTCGCCGAGAGGGTGAGCGGGGGCTACACGGTCATGAACTTCTAGGGCGTCTTCACCTCCTCGCCGTTCATGACAGCGGATACCTCCACCAGATCCTCTAGGCGGCTGGACTTGAGCTTCCTGCCCAGCACCTCCTGCACCTGGAATATGCCGGCGGGGTTGGCCATCTCCACCTGTATCTTCACGGGCTTATAGTCTCCTTTTCCGATGTTCACCCGTTTGATGGCGAGGGCCGAGACCGAGTGGATGTCGTTCTTGCCTCCCCTGTATGGCTCCCTGGACCTGCCTTCGGCTAGGTCGGTGCCGTCGGCCACGGTGACCACGCCGGCCTCGACGCTGAGGCACGGAACCTTGTCGTCGCTGGCGTAGATCGTGTGCAGGGTCTCGGACTTGAGGCGGTAGACAAGCTCGGGGTCGTGGGGGTAGATGCGACCCAGCACCCGCTCTAGGATTGGCGCCGCCAGCACCAAGCCGTTCTGCTCGTGGTGGTCCCTGTGGATGGCGTTGCCTATGTCGTGGAGGTAGGCGCCGCAAAGCACCACCACCTTGGCGTTCTCGTAGTCACCCACGCCGTCGGCGACGAGGCTGGGCTCCACCGCCTCCGTGGCCAGCCTCAGAATCTCAAGGGCGCTCCCTGCTACTATCTTTGCGTGGACGGGGCCGTGGTCGTTGTATATGAGCCTCTTCACGGCCATGACGTTGGCCATCCTGAGGTAGCTCTGCACCTCCGCGTCGCCCTCCAGCAGCTTGAACGTCTCCAGGACGGCCGGCTCATCCAGGTTCCTGTGGACCAGGCGGCTTGAAACCGTGTTCATTTTGCTCTGAGTTATTGGATGGCTGCGCAGTGAAAAACCCTTAGCCCTTGGGTATGGTGAACGTGAACGTGGTGCCCTCGCCGGGGGCTGTCTCGAAGCTCATGGCTCCGCCGTGGGCCTCCACTATCCGCTTGCAGGTGGGGACCCCGAGGCCGCGCCCCCTCTTTTTCCTTGACTTGAAGGGCTTGTAGATGAGCTCCGCCACGTCCTCCGGTATCCCGGGCCCGGTGTCGCTTACGCTGGCCTCGACGTGGCCGCCCCTGTCCCTTATGGTTACCTTGACGGCGCCGCCGTCTGGCATGGTCTCCACGGCGTTCCTTATGAGCTTCCTGAACACCATGGCCAGCTTGGTGGGGTCCATGCTGAAGCTCTCGATCTCGTCGGCTTCGAGGGTGATTTCCACGCCGTCGGGGACCTGGAGCTCGCTGACCCCCAGCTCGTAGACCTTGACTATGTCGGAGTCCACCTTCTTGAGGATGTGGCCCTTGTAGAAGTCTCTGAAGCCATCCAGTATACTGGTGGTCTGCCTGAGGCTTTCCCTTATCATCTCGTAGAACATGGGGTTCTCGGGGCTGCGTTCCAGGAGGTATATGGCGTTCTGTATTGTCTGGAGGGGGCTGCGGAGGTCGTGGGTCAGCTCGGAAGATATCTCGCCCATCTCCTCTATGAGCCGTCTCTCGCACTCTTCCTCGGTCAGGCAGTCTTCCTCTTCTTTTTCGCCGCTGTGCAAGACCGTGTTCCCCCCGATAGATACTGAGGGATGGGTACTGGTAATTCAATTTATCTGATACCTCTTTTACATACACTGTGCGCGCCGGGTACCCTCACAGGGTTCAGAGAAGAAAAAGGTCTAACGGGGTAGATAACTGGGTCAGTTTCCTGTGACGGATACGTTTAGCCTTGTCAGCAGCCTCTTTTCGAGCCTTCAACAAGGAACTCTCGGATGTCGTCGGAGAATTTTACCTCTGAGTCGTCTTCGGGCTCATACCCGACAGCCTTCCTGGCGTTGGTGATGCTCCATATCTTTCTGCTGTTGTTGGAGGTGCCGAAGAAGATATGGTAGGGCACGCCGTACTGGTTCTCGATGTTCTTTTCTTCTATGGACTTGCAGAACAGCTGCTGCAGGTCCCTCTCGCTTATGTAAGCCGCAAGGTCTCTTTTGTATCCCTCCGGGTCGCCCACGAAATCTTCAACCCTGATCTCCCTGGGAGCGCTGATCCGGATTAGGATAACGCCCATTTTTCTGCCCATCGACCCGCAAGCGTATATGAACCCCTCTTTCTCGTACGCGATCTTTGACCATCCATAATGGCTGTCCGCCAAGGGATCCGTGTCGTGGTACACGAGGTCCAGCTCCCTCTCTCTGAGGAGTTTTTCGTACCAGTGGATGGCCCGGATCGAGCTGGCCGCTACAACCCTTTCCACCCCTTCCTCAAACGAAACCTGGTAAACGTTGTGAGCCATGTCGACGTTGGTCCGCTCATCGTAGTAGCTACGCTTCCCCGCTTCACCGGGCCGATGGTAAGCTAGGTGAACCACGGCGTCGACTCCCTTGAAGTATTTCCTGTAGGCCTTTATGTTTGGATCCGACAGGTCTGCGACGGTGATGTCCTCGACCATCTCCCCTTTCCTCGTCTCTTTTTTGGTATCAAGCAGCGTCAACTCGTAGCGCTTCCTTAAGGCTGGAAGAAGCTGAGAGGCTATATAGCCGCCAGCGCCGGTCACGAGAACTCTCTTTCTCAACCCAATCCCTCACTCTCTCGAGGTTCTATTGGTAAATTAAAGATGCCGTTCGAGGGCTTCGTTTTTATGGGGATGGCGGTGACCCGAGCAAGCAGATTTTCTAGTGTTCTGTTTTTATCCTATGGGTCCTCTGGTTTTAACGTCTGATTTGAAGAAAAGAATCACCCTCCTTGGCCTAGCGCTCTTTTTGTTATGTCTAACACCGTTGGTTGTCGTCCACGGTGACGTGCCACTGTAGTTAGCGTTGAAGAGGTGCGGCGTGGAGACGACTACGTGTTAGTGATAGAGATCAGACATTCGTCGCCTTCTTCTTCGCATTACGTCGACTCGTTTGAGGTAGAGGTAGGTGAAGAGGTCTATACCGTAGATGACCTGGGTGGGCAGTCTACCACGGTTTTCACGTTGGAGCACGTCCTCAAGTCGACGGACACTGATGTCAGGGTCAAGGGCTCACTGCAACATTCACTGCTGGAGCCAGTGGACTCGGCTCGGCGAGGAGTCGACCGACACGGGCGGAGGCATCCCGGGCTTCGGCTACGCGGCCACACTCATCGGGTTGACGGTTTACCTCGTGGCCGAACGTAACCGTAGACGCTAGAAGGGGTGTGCCGGGCTCAAGGCCTCGTGTTCACCTACACTCTTATACGGCTAAACGTGTTCCTGAGGAACACTATGGTGGGCGGCGGCTACAGCTTCAGTAAGTCATGCACCGAGGCCGAATTAGAGAGGGTGTACGATCTCATGAGGGTCGTGTTCCCCGGTGAGGACGTTGACGGCATCGTCAGGCGGCTCTTAGACCACTACCCGCCCATGACTATGGACCACGTCTTCACCGTCACGTATAGCGGCGAAGCCGTCGCCTCCCTCATCCTCATACCCCAGACTTGGGTGATGGACGGCGTGGAGCTCAGAGTCGCCGAGATGGGCTGCGTCGCCACCCACCCCGACCACAGGAACCGGGGCCTGCAGCGGACGCTGAACGAGAGGTTCGACGAGGCCGCCGAGGCCGGCGGCTACGACCTATGCGCCCTGGCCGGGATACCCTTCTTCTACCGCCAGTTCGGGTACGAGTACGCCCTGGACCTCGACCACAAATCCACCGTGGCGGTGAGCCGGCTGCCGGATGCGCCGCCGAGCCTCGAGGCCCGGGGGTTCACCGACTCCGATATTCCTGCCGCCGCCAAGCTCCTCGAGTCCACCGCCGATGGGTACATGGTGCACAGCCGCCGGCCGCCGCATGTCTGGAAGATGCAGCACGAGACGGGCTTCTACAAGGGCGAACCCTACACGGGCTACGCTCTCCACGGCGGCGGCGGGGTTCAGGCATACTTGAGGGTGCAGCCCAAGCTGAAGGACCGGACCATGGTTCTGGTGGAGGCGGCCTCCGCCCCCGGCGCCGAGGGTGAGGCTCTGTCGTTTCTGAGGCGGCTCTGCGTGGAGAAAGGGGCCGAGAAGCTCGTCTCGGGCTTGGGGTACGCTGAGCCTCTGTCGGAGCTGCTGGCGTCGCATGGCGCCGAGCAGTCGCCTCCCTACGGCTGGCAGGTAAAGATAGTGGACTTGGTGAGGCTGCTGAGGAAGCTGGCGCCGGTGATGGAGTCGAGGCTCAAAGGGACAGGATTCGATGGACTCACAGAGAGGCTGAACCTGAACTTCCGCCGGTTCAGCGTGGACCTCGCCTTCGAGTCGGGGAAGGTGGCCCGGGTCTCCTTGAGCGGCGACTGCGGCGACAGGACCATAGGTTTGAACCCCTACGTCTTCCCCCAGCTGCTCCTCGGCTACAGGAGCCGGGTGGAGCTGGAGCACGCGTACCCCGACGTCAGGGTCGCCCCCAGCCGCAGGAAGCTTGTGGACGCGCTGTTCCCCAGG
>CAZBUI010000096.1:0-7891 GCA_964495055.1 uncultured Candidatus Bathyarchaeia archaeon
GTCCGACATCGCGTCCTTCAGCCCCTGGGGGGCGTCAGTCTCGCCGTGTCTCAGCACGTACGCGTTCTGCTGGACGTCTGTTGCGAGGCCCAAGTAGTAGAACCCGACGTCACAGTGGAGGAGGTCGCCCCTCAATATGGTCCCGCGCTTCTCCTCGTCGTCGTGCTTGACGCCGGGGCCCTGGAGGTCCACAGTGGCTGGGAACCACATCTCGACGCCCAGGTCCAGCATCTTCTGCCTTATCCACCACTGGACGTCCTCGGTGGTGGTGACCCCCGGCGTAATCACCCTGCTGCTGAAGGCCTCCTGTATTATGGCGTGGGTGAGCTCCACCAGCGCCGGGTAGGTCTCCAGCTCCTCGGCTACGCGGGTCTCCAGCCACCGTATGCAGAGCCGCTCGGCGGAGACGAGCCGCTCGCTCAAGTCACCGAGGGCGTCAACCAGGAGAGTGTACTCGCCGTGGGTGAGGCCGTCGCCGAAGGCCCAGGTGCCGCCCACGTCGATGCCTATGTTCTCGGGGTCCCGCTCCCGTATGATGCGGGCGAGGCACTGGTGCTGCCCCTCCTTCTCGGGGTCCCAGACCCCCTCGTAGAACTCGCCGAACCCGTAGCGGTACACGGCGAGCCGATCCACGCCTTCGGGCCGCTTGTGGAGCAGGAGGACTGTGCGGCGGCGGGCGTAGAGGTTGGGCATGGGCAATAGGCTCATGATGACAGGGTCCTCGTTGTACTCCCGGGCTATTACCAGCCACATCTCTATGCCGCACTCGTCCATGAGCCTGGGCAATAGGGTCTCAAGCCGCTTCCGCAGCCACCCATTGTAGACTTCCATGCGCCTGCGGAGGGGCAGTATCTTCTGGCGGTACGCGTCCGCCCCGGGGTTGGTATAGGGCGGGAAAAGCTGATCACTCATACATAAAAGTTGGATTCACTAGATTAAGCTTGATCCCAAAAGGCAGGGCTCATCGACCCCTCTTCTAGGCGGGGCATGCCTTAAACTCGCCCATAGCCCCGTCAAAGGTGTGAACGTAGACGGTCTCAAACTGGTTTACTACTCTCCCACGGGCACGTCCAGAAAGATTGTTGAAGCCGTCGCCGAGGGAATCGACGTGAAGTCCGTCGAACACGTAAACCTCACCCCTTCAGGCTCGGATTCCACCAAACACGTTTTCCATGCGGACGAGCTGGTCGTCATCGCCGCCCCCGTCTACATCGGACGCGTCCCCTCGACGGCCGCCGAGCGGCTCAAAAGCCTCAGCGCCGAAGGCGCGCTAGCCGTACTGGTAGTCGTCTACGGGAACAGGGCCTACGAGGACGCCCTGCTGGAGCTTAAGGATTTAACCTCAGAGCAGGGCTTCATCGCTGTCGCTGGGGTGACGTTCATAGGAGAGCACAGCTACGACGCCCCGGAGACTCCTATAGCCACAGGGAGACCCGACGCCGCCGACATTGAGAAGGCGGTCAGGTTTGGGGAAAAGGTGAAGGCGAAACTGGAGAAGCTGACAGAGGCACCCGAGCTGGAGGTACCCGGCAACAGGCCTTACAGGCAGAGGAGGAAATGGAGGCAAACGTCGCCGGTAACCGACGCAGCTAAGTGTGAATTGTGCGGAAGATGCGCCGCGGTTTGCCCCACCGGGGCTGTCACTGTCGGGAAAACTGTTGAGACAGTCGCTGAGAGATGCACTAGGTGCTGCGCCTGCGTCAAGGAGTGCCCCGTGGATGCGCGGCACTGGGACGACCCCGCGATGAAACGGGTGGCTCTTTGGCTCGCCACCGATTACAGCGAGCGGAAAGAACCCGAGTTCTTCCTATAAGTCATATCGGTCAACTTGTAGTCAATACTACATGTTCAACCTATAGTCAATACTACATGATCTACCTGTTGTCAATACTATACCTTCAACTTGTAGTCAATACTACAAGTTGAACCTATAGCTAATACTACATGTTGAACCTGTAGTGAATACTACAGGTTGATTTCTGGTATGTGCACCGTCCCCATATGAACACGTGACTACGGGGAAAAAGTCACAGAGAGAGGGGTTAGCCTCCCCAGACCTTCTTGAAGAGCCTGAGGAAGTTGCCGCCGAGGATGCCCCTGATCTCCTGGTCAGAGTAGCCGCGGGCCACGAGGCCCATGGTGAGGTTGGGCATGTGTTCGAGCCAGCCGTAGCCCCACGACTTGTCCATTGGGGTGAAGTAGTCGACATCGATGCGGTCCGGGTGCTTCCAGATGTGGGCCGCCCTCGTGACGCTGTTCCTGAAGTCTAGGTCGCTGCCGAACCCGACGTGGTCCGCCCCCACGAGGTCGACGGTGGCGTCCATCTGGTCCATGAGGTCGTCTGTGAGGGTCGAGTCTCCCGCCTTCTTGGCGAAGTAAGGCGTCACGCCTACGACGCCGCCCTTCTCGGCGCAGGCCTGGAGGGCCTCGTCGGTCTTCCCCCTCTGCTGCGAGTACCTGAGGAACCCGCCGTAGGGGCCGCTGCTCATCCAGGCGGCGTAGCCCCCCATCTCCTTGGGGGTCGAGGACCGGGGTATGACGTGGGTGAAGATCACCGGGTCCCTGCTCGTCTCGATGGCCTCCATGACGCTGGTGTCGCCGGTGTGGCTCAGGTCGATGAGGACGCCCTGCCTGTTCATCTCCCCCACGAGCATGACGCCGTAGTTGCTGAGCCCGGCGTCGCAGCGCTCCGTGCAGCCGTCACCCGCCTCGTTCCTGCTGTTGTAGGTGAGCTGGATGATGCGGATGCCCCAGTCACGGGCCACCGTGAGGAAGCGGAGGTTTCCCTCGAGGAAGCTGCTGTCTTGGGGGCCGAGGATGATGGCGTGTCTCCCCTCCTTCTTGGCCTTCTCGATGTCCGAGGCCTTGAACGCGATGAGGGTCTTGTCCTTCTTCTTCTCGGCCCAGTCGTGATACTCTCCGAGCTCGGTGAGGGCGTCGTTGAAGGCTCGTCCCATGCAGACGGTGACGTTGGTGGCGGTCAGCCCGCCCTTGAGGACGTCGTCGATCCAGATGTCCTCCCCTACGTAGTTGATGAAAGCGACGATGCTGGCGTCGATGACTACGCTCTCCCGGTGGAGCGCCAGGGCGTCGTCCCTCTCGTCGCTGCTCAGCTCGATGTAGCTTCTAGACAATTCTATCGAGATTAAGAGCGGCTCGGGGTATAAATCACCTACCAGTCCCGATGTTTCAAGAGGTTTTTGAAAGTTAACTGGTTTACGTCGTGTCATGGGGTACTTTTATGGAGGGTTTGCCGTGTTTTGATCCGATATATTTAATAAGGAAATGCGGATGATTTGACGGAAATGGTTCGCTACATCGTGTTCTGTGAGATGACCCCCGAGTTCCTTCAGATGCCGCTTGAGGAGCGGAAGGAGCTGCCTCTGAACTGGAGCCAGATCGCCGCACAGTACGGGGTCAAGATGCTTTTCTGGGGCATGCCCCTGGGCGTGCACGAGGACGTGGTGTGCCTTTTCGAGACCAACGGGAGCAGCGAGAAGTACTTCAAGTTCCAGAGGGAGTGGCTCGCCCTGGGGACGCCTGAGGCGGGCAGGTACATCAAGAACACGAGGACGATAACCGTCTACTGACTCTTTTCGCTGAGTTCATCGTCTTACGTGGATTTCTCTTCCTTGCAGTAGGGGAATCCCTTGCCTCTGCACGGCTCGGTTCTCCAGCAGATGACGCACCTGGGCATGTGGATGTGTGGGGTGCCGTGGCTCTTAAATCTCGTTGATCGAAGTACATGAGGCCAGGGTGTGTGCCTCGTACAGGTGGATGCTACGTCTCGGTGTTTCACGTTTATTCAAGCTGAAGATCAGGAGCCGGTCTGTCTCTCCAGCCACGCCTTGTGCTCTTCTTTGGCTTTCTGTAGCAGCTCTGGCCTGGTGATGAGGTCGTGGGCGGTGTAGGCGAGGGCCTTGGCGGCTTTGAGGGTGGCTTCGTGAGCCTTGGGGGTGGCGGTCATCTCGGCGCCGTCTGGGCTGTGGAGGACGACGTCGCCTATGTTGACGTAGGCGCTGAGGGCTGGCATGAGCTGGCTGACGTTGCCGAAGTCTGTGCTGGCCCCGCTTCTCCTGGGCTCGGTGTCTTCGGGGTACTCCACGCCCTCGATGGCTATGTTCTGTCTGAAGAGGTCGCTGAGGGTCTTGTTGGGGAGCCTGTTGGCGTAGGTGTTGGCGATCTGGGTGATGCTGCTCCGGGCTCCTGTGGCGAGCTCTGCTCCCTTGACTATGTTCTTTACCTTGGCGTAGTTTTCCTCGAGTCTGGGCATGGTTGGGGCCCTGACGTAGAGGTGGGCGCTGGCGTGGTCGGGGATGGTGTTGGGGCTGTCGCCTCCGTGTTTGATTATGCCGTGGATGCGTACGTCACTTGGGATGTGTTGGCGGAGGGCGTTGATGCCCTGGAACGTGAGGAGGACGCCTTCGAGGGCGTTCACGGCTTTCTCGGGTGCGGCGCCGGCGTGGCTGCTTCTGCCGTGGAACTCGACGAGGAAGCTCTCCCGGGCGTTGGTTGTGCCGTAGCCGCCCCACTCTGGGCCGGGGTGGATCATGAGGGCGGCGTCGGTCTCGGCTATGGTGTCGAGCATGATTACTTTGCCGCCGGCGTTCTGGACGACGCCTTCCTCGGCTGGGGTGCCGTATACGGTGACGGTGCCGTCGAGTTCGGAGGTGGCGGCGGTGAGGCCTATGGCTGCGCCGAGGGCGGCTGTGGCTATTAGGTTGTGGCCGCAGGCGTGGCCTATGACTGGGAGGGCGTCGTACTCGGCCAGTATACCTATGTGGGGGCCGGAGCCGCGTCCCTTGAGGGTGGCCGTGAACGCGGTTGGCATGCCGGCGACGCCGAGCTTGGTGGCGTAGCCGTGTTGTTTGAGGTGTTTGACGAGGAGTCTGCTGGCTTTGTGTTCCTGGTGGCCCAGCTCTGGCTCGTCGTGGATTTGGGTGCTGACTCGGGTGAGTGTGTCTCTGTGCTGGTCGATGCGTCTGGCTATGGCTTGTTTGTGGTTCATGGCTGTGTCTCTGTGGCCGTCAAGATAAATGCATTGGGCTGGGGATGGTTGTTGGGGGTTCTGGATCGGTCTTTGTATGCGGATATCCGTGGGGCGATGTACTGGTTGTGTATGAGGGTCGCTGTCCTGCATGGGAGCCCGAGGCGGGGCGGGAACTCGGACACCCTAGTGGAGCACTTCCTGCGGGGGCTCAGGGAGTCGGGGGGTCACGAGATGGCTCACTTCTATCTGAACGAGATGGAGATAAGGCCGTGTCATGGCTGTCTGGGGTGTGCTGTGCCGCCGCATGAGTGTGTGATCAGGGACGACATGCCCGAGATATATGGGGCGTATCGGGGGGCGGATTTGGTGGTGTGGCCGTCGCCCATGTACTGGGGCTACTTGACGGGGCAGTTGAAGGTGGTGCAGGACAGGATGGAGGCGCTGGCGTGGAGCGGGTTCGGGGGGAAGATTTTCGCTGTGATAATTACGTACAGGCATCCCTGTGAGTCGGCGGCGGCCATGTTTGAGCGGATCTGTCCCTATTTTAGTATGGAGCCGCATACGCTGGTGTGCCGGACGTTTGATCCGGCGGCGGGGAGGGATGTGCCTGTGGGGATCCTGCCGGGGAAGCTGGAGGAGGCGTACCGGCTGGGGAGGGCGCCGTCGGGGGAGCCGGGTTCCTTATAGTTGGTTGCCCGCTATAAGCGGTTTTTGGGGCGGCCTGCCTGGTGTTTTTAGCTGTTTTTGCCTTTTGGTGGGTGGGTTTGGGTTGGGGGCCTTTGGGGGTGGTGTCTGCTGCTCGTTCTGGTCTCCGAAGAGGTGGTCTTCGTATTTGTCGATGACCTGCCTGCAGGCTTTTTCGAGGTCGATGTTGTGGGTCTCCGCTATTATGAGTATGTTGTAGAGGAGGTCTGACAGCTCTCTGCCCAGCATGTCTCTGGTGTATTCTCCCTTGGGTTTTAGTCCTTCGAGGCGAGGATGACCGAGACTGCTTCCCCCGCCTCTTCTAGTAGCTTGGTGGCCATGGTGAGCGGGGTCCAGGTTCTGCCCAGCCGCGTGTTGTGGTCTGTGAACAGCTTGTACGAGTGTGTTTGGGCTTCGCTGATCTTCAACGTGATCGCGTGATGAGGAGCGCCGGGAGATTAACTCTTTGTTGGGTGGCCGCTGGTGGGTTAGTCCTCTGTCAGTATCTGGATTTCACCGAATTGGTCCTGGAACTCGTTGATCTGGCTGGTCATCCACTGCGACATGGACATCAGCTGGGCTGGCGACATGTGCACCTCGACCTGCAGTTCGCGGTTCACTTCTCTGGCCCTCATCTCGCCCGGTTCACCTCCGGGGACCACGTCTGGCACGCATCGGTCCAGGTAGAATATCATGTGGCAGTCGTTTGGGCTTACTTCGCCATACATCCCGGACGCCGCCACGTATCTGTAGTCCTCGCTGGTCGATACTCTGTACGGCATTGGAGGGGCCTGTTTTTTTGGCTTCTTCTTCCTCGGAGACATGTTCAGGGTTTAATTTGTTAAAGTAAATAAAACGTATTGCACGTAGTGCAGTTAAACTAACAGTTGACAAATTATTTACGAGTCTCGGATGTTGGTGGTATTTAATGAATCTGGTGAGCTTGGGCTCAGGTGTTCGACTGCTTCAGCCGTTTCCCGACCTGGTAGGCCTGGGCTGCTTGGTGGCCGAGGCCGTGGCAGTGGCTGGGCGGGCTCTCGACGAGCATGAAGGGCTTCACAATTCTTAGGTCGGGCGCATCGCCACTGCGCTTATCCTCATCTGCGTAGGCTCCGACGCATGGCTGAAATGTCCCCTCGAGAAGTCACGAACCGTCTCCCTGTACTCGATGGAATGGACCGAGCAGCCCCCTAACCCATTTTTTACATTTCTTGTGGTGCATGCACGGCGTCTTGGTTTAACGGGAGCCTAGAGCACCCAATCAGAAAGCCAAAAATAAAACACCAGTCTCTCCGCAAATTTTCATAGGGATCTTTATATATGGAAGAAAGCACCCCGATGATAAGACCATAAATTATCAAAATTTAAGTGAAAGAACGCTCCCGGCCAACAATTTTTTCCCGCAATACCAAGCCACACGGTACAACCCCCACAGCCATAAATACAACCCCCACCACAAACACCCCATGCTCAACCACCAAACCATATACCACCTCATAACCAACCATCAACTCATAACCCACTACAAAAACCTCGAAACCCAGCTCCAGCCCACAGGCTTCGACCTGACCCTCCACCACATAGAAACATACACAGGCCCAGGCACAGCAGACTACACCAACAGGGAGCGCGTAACAGCCCCCACCACGCCCCTAGAGCCCGACCCCCAAGGCTGGTACAGCCTCCCCCCAGGCCCCTACAAGGTAGTCTACAACGAGACCGTCAACATGCCCCTCGACCTTGCCGCCCTCGCCCGAACCCGCTCCACACTCCTAAGAAACGGCGTAGCCATAGCCACCGCCGTCTGGGACCCCGGCTACACCGGCAGAAGCAGCAGCCTCCTCACCGTCCACAACCCCCACGGCACCCGCCTCAAACAAGACGCCCGCATAGCCCAGCTCATATTCTTCAAAACAGACGAAGTAGAGAAAGGCTACAGCGGAGCCTACCAGAACGAACGCAACGACCCCCACCCCCCGCAACCTATTTAAACCATCCACCCACCCAGACAAGTCAACGGTGCAGCAGAGTTGTCAAACCTATTCAGGACACGCCTCGCCAAGGAGTTCAGCGACAGGACCGCAAGGTTCCACACAAGCGCCGCCGAAGACCTCCGCATGGCCGAGGAAGACATCGACGGGACCATGGCCCACAACATAATGCTCCACGAGCAGGGCATCCTCCCCAGACAAGACCTCGAAAAGATACTCACAGCCC
>CAZBUI010000097.1:0-7851 GCA_964495055.1 uncultured Candidatus Bathyarchaeia archaeon
GTTGAGGACGCCGGCGGCCACGCCTATGAAGGCGCCCCACCCGAAGCAGTACGCCACCAGCGCGGTGGGCTCCCTCTCGTACCTGTCGCCACGCACCATCCAGACGAGGAGGAGGACGGGCGCCGCGTACCCCGCCAGGGTGAAGCCCATGTAGCTCATCCACTCGCCGCCGTAGGAGGCGCCCAACCCCATGAAGAGGAGGAGCACCGCCCAGACCATGTAGGGGGTGAGGGGCGACTGCTGGCGGTGGGCGAACACCGAGGCGTTGGGGGGCGCCCTGACGGGGGACGGGCTGAAGAGGCTGCGGAAGGCCTCCACGTAGAGGTTCACCCGACGCGGCGTGGTCACGGCCCGCTGGCTCTCCACCCACTCGCCGAGCCTCCTGCCGCAACACCTGCAGTACACGTCCTCGGGGTCCACCTCGGCCCCGCAGCCCGAGCAACTAGGTACGGTTGATCACCGCACCTATATGCGGAGGCATGTTTTTAGAGGTATCCCCTCCCGTCCGGGGGCCGCCGCCGGGGTGGATAAGATATAAACGCCGGGCCCATTATTCCGACGGAGCCGGGTGAACGACGTGATGGAACTGCGGAGGAGGCTGCCCTTCATGCGCGGCAACTTCCTGGTGCTCACCGTGAGGATGGTGGTGGGCCAGATATGCAGGAACATGGTCTTCCCCTACGCCAGCCTCTTGGTTCTGGCGGTGGGCGGCAGCAAAGCCCAGGTGGGCATAGTGAACAGCCTGAGGCCCCTCGCCGGGCTGCTGGTGTACCCTGTGGCCGGCTACCTCACCGACAGGAGGGGCAGGGTGAGGCTCATGGCCGTGGCTGGATTCCTCTCGGCGTTCACCATGCTCATATTCGTGTTCGCGCCCAGCTGGGAGTGGATAGCCGTGGCGTCGCTGCTGCAGGGTTTCGCGGTGCTGGAGTTCCCGCCCAGCAGCGCCATCCTCGCCGAGAGCCTGGAGCCCAGGTACCGGGGCGTCGGTGTCGCCACCATGACCACCCTCGCCAACCTCTTCGCCGTCGCCAGCCCCTACGTGGCGGGGGTCATAACCCAGTCCCTGGGGAACGACGCAGGCGTCAGGGCGCTCTACGCCGTCTACATGCTCTCTTTCATCGTCAACACCATGGTCCTCAGGTTCCTGCGGGACGCCGAGCCCGAGGGCGACCCCGGTGAGACGCCCGGCGTCGCCGCCATACTGCGGGAGGTCTACGGCGGCCTGCCCCAGCTCATTAGGGAGATGCCCCGGGAGGCGAAGGCGTTGAGCGTCGTCGCGGGCCTGGCGTTCGTGTCCAACGCTTTGACGGCGCCGTTCTGGGTGGTCTACGCCACCGAGGTGGTGGGGGTCAGCAACGTGGAGTGGGGCCTCATACTCTTCATAGAGTCCCTCATCAGGATAGTGCTCACCATCCCCGCGGGCATGGTGGCGGACAGGTACGGCCGGGCGAGGACCCTCCTCGCGGCGGTGCTGGTCTCCTTGGTATCCCTGCCCTCCATAGTGCTGGCCAGGGGCTTCGCCCACGTGCTGCTGGCGAGGGCGGGTGCGGCGCTGGCCGCCTCCCTATACATACCCTCAGCCGCGGCTTTGATGGCCGACCTGGTGCCCCGGGGGATGCGGGGCCGCGTCATGTCCGCGGTGGGCAGGGGAAGCGTCATGGTTGGCGCCACCGGCGGCGGCACAGGCGGCCCCGGGATGGGCTACCTCTACACGGTCTTCGTGGTGGCGGGCTCCTTGCTGGGCGGCGTCCTCTACTCCGCGGACCCGTCCTACCCGTGGCTGGGGGTGCTGGCGGCCTGCGCGACGCAGCTTACCTTCGTGGCCCTGTTCATCAGGGACCCCGAGACCCGGGAGCGGTAGAGGCCCGGCGGCCTCGCCGCGGCGACGGCCGGGTCCCTCAGGTTTATACGGTTTGCCGCGCATGGTTTAATGAGATGAACCCGATAATAATAGTCGCGGGATTCGTTGTGCTACTCGCGCTTCTGCTCTACTACATGTACAAGGAGAAGGCGGAGCCGGCGCCGGATGAACCAGTTGAGCCCAGCGTCGTCAAGGTACGGGACTACGAGGCCCAACCCGCCGCCGAGAAATCCATCGAGGCGCCGATCGAGGAGACGACCGAGGAACCCGAGACCCCCCCGGAGGAGCCTCAGCCAGAGCCGGCTGAGGAGGCTCCCACAGAGACCGAGGTAGAGCCTGAGGCTGAGCCTAGGCCATCCGAGGCGGAGCCGGAGGAGCCAGAGCCGGCTGAGCCTGCGCCCAGAGAGCCCCAGCCCGAAGCCGTGACAGACGACCTTGAGTCCCTCACCGGCGTAGGGGAGAAATACAGGGCGCTTCTGAGGGCCGCCAGGGTCAGAAGCATAGTAATGCTGGCGGGCGAGGAGCCCGACGCCCTGCTGGATAGGCTCACGGAGACCAACGAGACCGAGGAAATAGTCAAGAGGATGCCCCGGCCGGGGGACATCGAGGCCTGGGTGCAGAGGGCGAAACAGCAGAGCGGCTAGCGTCCGGAGAGGTAGTCGAGGCCCCGCCGGGTCAGCTTCAGTGACCCCTTACTCTCCTCAACGTACCCGTCCTCGATGAGCCCCCACAGCATGTGCTCCGCCTGCCGCCTCCACCGGGGGACGCCGCCGGGCAACGCCTCGAAGTCGGCCGGGTGCAGCCGGCTCCTCATGAGGCGAAGCGTTTCCTCCATGAGCTCGTCCACCGACGCGCGTCCCATGCCCATCAGCGCCCTCAGCATGGTGGGCCCGTACTCGGGCTTGCTGGTCCTCCGGTCATGCATCTAGTGAGGGATAATCTTCATACTTTTAAACCGATCCAGATACATGGAGCACTTCAGCGACGACGCGGTACGCCTCGACCTGCTCCGGAGGCGAGCGCACAACAGGTGGGCCAAGCTGCCCATGGACGTGATACCGTTGACGGCGGCGGACCCAGACTTCCGGGTCGCGGAGCCCATAAGCGACGCGATAAAGAAGGCCGCGGCGGACGGCGTCTTCAGCTACGGCCCGGACGGGGGAACACCCGGATTCAGGGAGGCCGCCGCCGGCTTCGTCAAGGAACACAAGGGCATCAACTGCGCAGCCGATAACATCCTCGCCACCTGCGGCGTCGCCCAGGGCATGATGCACACCGCCAAGGCGTTCTTGGGGCCCGGCGACGAGGCCATCATATTCGACCCCGTTGACTTCCTCTTCGGCCGCAGCGTCGACGCCGCCGGAGGCAGACGAGTCTACAGCCGGGTGGACGAGGAGACTGGGGGCCCGGACATTGAGGGCCTCAAGGCGCTGGTGGGGCCCATGACGCGGATGCTCTGCCTCTGCAGCCCCCACAACCCGCTGGGGAGGTTGACGCGTCGGGACGAGCTCCGCGCCATGGTCGACGTCGCCGAGGACCACGGCCTGGTGATCATGAGCGACGAGATATGGAGCGACATAGTGTTCGAGGGCGTGCACACCGCGACGGCGTCCCTGCCGGGGGCTTGGGAGCGCACCGTGACCCTCTACGGCTTCAGCAAGACATACGCCATGGCGGGGCTCCAGCTGGGGTACGCGGTGGCTGCGCCGCCGCTGCTGGATGAGCTGCGGACGGCGGCGCCTGGCTACTTCTACCCGCTGAACACGGTGAGCATGGAGGCGGGGCGAGCCGCCCTGGAGGAGGCTTGGCCTTGGGCCGAGGCGTTCCTTGGGCACCTGAGGCGCATGAGAGACTACGCGTACCGGAGGCTAAGCGGGCTGCCCGGCGTACGGGTGGGGAAGCCTGAGGCCACGTACACCCTTTTCCCGGACGTCTCGTCATACGGCTTATCCAGCGAGGAGATGGCGCGCTACCTGCTGGAGGAGGCCAGGGTGGCGGTCGTCCCGGGGTACGGGGAGGGTTTCAGCTACTTCGGGCCAAGCGGCGAGGGCCACGTGAGGATGGTGTTCTGCACGAGCATGGGGATAATGGCGGAGGCCCTGGACAGGGTCGAGGAGGCTTTGAACGGCCTCAACTGACGCCGCTCACTGGCACGTGTAGGGCGCCTTCTCTATTATGCCTCTGTGCCTGTCCAGCCACCTGGCGTAGAGCCCTATGTACCCGCAGCCGGGGCACGCGTAAGCCTTCAACGCCACCCGCTCCCCAAGCAGCTCCGCCTCCCCCGGCGTCCAGTAGATGCCCTGGCCCAGGGTCAACAGCGCCAACGGCGCGTTGGTCTCCACCAGATAGCCGCAACGCATGGCCGTCCCGCACCCCTGGCACCTCTTCTCCGGCTCGTCCCGGGCCTCGGGTCTCTCATGGTCCTCCGGGGCCTGGTAGCCCACGGGCACCGTGTTCCCGCTACCGCACTCTGGGCACGTGTAGTCCGGCGGCTGGGGTGTGTACTCGGCGCCGCAGTTCTTACATCTCCACGTCTTCATGGCTTGGGAGAACGCGGACACGTGATAAATGTTTAACTGCGCTAGGGGGCGAGCTGCTTCACGGCCTCGGGGCTGAACTGCACCCACACCGATTCGCCCACCGCGAGGCCGGTCTCCTGGAACCGGCGTTTGCTCTGGCTTATGCGAAGCTCTATGCCCAGGTCCAGGGTGACGGTGACGCTGGGCCCGGTGTCGGTCACGTCGGCCACGGTGGCCTTGAATATGTTGTCGCGTATGTTCACGGGGGTCACGTGGTGGAGGGTGACATCGTCGCCGTGTATGCCCACCATGGTCTGACCCGGCCGCGGCGGCTTGGCGGCCCTGACTGTTACGCCGCCGAGGCTCATCTTGGTGACTCGCCCCTTCTCTATGGGCTGGGCGGGGTAGATGTTGGTGTAGCCGAGGAACCTAGCGGCGTACTCGTCCCCGGGGTCTTCAAAGACCTCGCGGAGGGTGCCCGTGTTGACTATGGTGCCTCGGCGCATGACGCCGACGCGGGTGGCCAGCTCTAGGGCCTCGACCTGGTTGTGGGTGACGTGTATGACGGTGCAGCCTAGGTACCTGTGGATCTGTCTGAGCTCGTCGCGGAGGGTCTGCTTGCTGGAGACGTCGAGGCTGCTGAGGGGCTCGTCCAGGAGCAGGAGGTCTGGCTTGAGGACTATGGCGCGGGCGAGGGCGACCTTGCGTCGCTCGCCGCCGCTGAGGCTGAGGGCCTTGGCGTCGGCGAGGGGGGCTAGGCTCATCATCTCTATGACGCCGTTGATCTCGTTGGTCCAGTCGCCGGGGAGGCCGCGGAGCCTCACGGTGAACTCTATGTTCTGGCGGACGGTCTGCCTGTCGTTGAGGTTGGGGGTCTGGGGGACGTAGCCTATGCTGCGCTGGGCTGGCGGCTGGTCGGTTATGTCGTGTCCGTCGAAGAGGACCATACCGTAGTCTACGGTGTGGAAGCCGTTGATGGTTTCGAGGAGGAGGGTCTTGCCGCTGCCCGTGGGGCCGACGAGTACGTAGTACTCGCCTGGGTCTAAGGTGAGGCTCAGGTTGTCGAGTTTGAAGCCTCCGAAGTCTTTGTATACGTTGCGCAGCTCCAGCGTGCCGCCCATGGGCTACCCTCCTACTGAATACGTCGGCATGTGCGCTTAAATGTAGTGAATCAGGGAACCATTGGTGGGGGACGAAAACCCTGGATATGTTCTTGGGCAGTCTTGTTTGTGGCGGCTCTCAGGGGGTTCAGGGAGGGGGACGCTGAGGGGCTGGCGGTGATTGCCAACGAGGCGTTCCGGGACGAGGCGGTGCGGCTGGCGGGTGAGGCTGGGGCGGGCAAGCTGTGGCTGGGGACGCGCTCGTGGAACGGGGCCATGAGGGCTGTGTGTTTGTCCCTAGGGTTCGTTGAGGAGGCTGTGCTGCGGCGTGAGTGCCTGGGGGAGGATCTGGTGCGGTGCGCTTATTTCTACGAGTAGTGCTACGCGTATGTGGTTTCTATCTGGTCGGCCTGGTCGGGAGTCCAGGGGCCGTTGAAGGGGGGTCTGTCTCCTTATTTCGGCAGACGAGGCGCTGGTGTTCTGTGCAGGCTTTATTGGGGCAGTAGTAGAGGGCGTATAGGCGTTCGTCTAGGCCGATGACTGCTGCGAGCCACTTCTTGGTGTCTCTGTGCATCTCGGTGCCGCAGGTGGGGCACTGCATGGGCGTTGGTCGGGTACCCGGCTATATTGGTGTGCGTGTGTCGTCGGGGGCTACAGCAGAGAGGTGGAAGAGGCGGGGGAAAAACGATAGGCGATTCTTCAAGGATTTGATGATCCCCGTCCCTTCCGGGGTCATGTGCGTGGTTATTGCTTATTATGGGTTTTATGTTAAGCACGCCCACACACAGTTAGCTAAAATAATGATGGTTTAAATATTTTTCATGTGATGTGGATGTCAAATGAAGTGGTATGAGGGCTGGGTTCAAGCGTTTAAGAGAGAGTCAGTTGGCTGTGGACGTGGTTTTGCCTTGTTCTGTTCTACGTATTGTTCTAGATCTTCTATGGTTACCCTCCAGTTGCGGCCTTCCTTGTAGGCTCCGAGGGCCCCGTCGTATGCCCGTAGCCCGAGGTACTCGGCGGTGTACGGGCTGCGCTGGGCTGCCTCGCGTAGGGTGTAGGTTTGGAGCTCCTCTATGGCTATGAGGTATTTGGTGAGGGATTCCTCGACGCTTCTTGCGATGAAGTTTACGAGGGGCGTGTGGTTGCCGAGGTCTGCCTCACGGAGGGTGTCTAGGTAGCGTTTCCTGTCTCGGTAGCTTATGTTGGTGATTACGAGGTATCCGTGCTGCATGAGGACGATGTTGAGGAGTATGCGGCTTGTTCTGCCGTTGCCGTCGTGGAAGGGGTGGATGGTGAGGAGCCTGTGGGTGAACCTGGCCGCCAGCTCCACGGGGGTGTACTCCATGGGGTTCGTGTGGAGCCAGTCTGTTAGTTGTTGGATGTGTCGCGGTATCTCTGTGCTTCTGGGTGGGGTGAAGTGTGCGCCGGGTACCTTTATCATGCCTGTGCGGTACTCGCCGGGGCGTTCCAGTATCTTGTCCAGGAGGAGCCTGTGTACCTGCCGTATGGTCTCGGGTGTTATCCGGGTATTGTTCTGGACTGTTTGTTTGAGGTACTTTATAGCGTCTGGGTGGTTTCGTGCTTCCTGTATCTCGCGTATGGTTTTGCCGCCGACTGTCATGCCGCGGAGGACTGTCTCCGTCTCGCCTAGGGTGAGGGTGTTTCCTTCTATGGCGTTGCTTGAGTGGGTGTACTCTATGATGGCTTGTTCTTCGAGGCGTCTGGCCAGGTCCGGGTGGAGGGGCCTGTGCCTGTCTACCCTGTTCTTCTTGGCCACTATTCTGCTGTGTATCCTCGGGTTAATGGTTGACGTGCCTCACACCCCGATCCGTATAGGATAGAGCCTCATTTAAGGTTATCCTATATATTTTGATATAGGATGATATTCTTACCGCTAACATAACGTTTATAGGGCCTTTGAGCGGATCTTGGAGGAGCGGGGCCTAGAGCGGAAGCACGAGGAGTTCCTGGGCTGGACCCACACATCCGTCTACAGGCCAGACCACAAGTTCAAAGGCTGGAAAAACCCCGGATACAAAGACTAGTACTCCACGTAGAGCAGGATAAGAGCTTGAATATGTGGGACGACTCGATTTAAACCTTGTATCGTGTGGGAACGAAGGTCTGAGATCAAGATCATAATCTGGCGAAGGGTTCAGTGTTTTAACCATTTTGAGGTGAAGGAAGCCCCATTAAGACCATTTTCTACTGTGCAACTCTAACAAACCAGGTGGGGACCAGATGGACACACATCAAAACCGTAGGATTATTCAACTTTTTATGATGAAAATACATGCATAAGGTGCTTTTATATATTCAGTAGATTCGCATGTGGTTGATTTTTAGGCTTCTCCTGATCTTTTAATTCTTG
>CAZBUI010000098.1:0-7801 GCA_964495055.1 uncultured Candidatus Bathyarchaeia archaeon
CTCGTCCTGGTACTCCTTCGTGAGGGTGGTGAAGTAGAAGCTGAACCCCCGAAACCTCAGCCTTGGTGCTGGACTGTGCGGCCGAGAAGGGGGAGCCCTCAAAGGGGGTCTCATCCAGGTGCTGGGAAACGACGCCCAGTTCAGGAAATGGATCGAAGGCTTCTTCCTGCCCGAGGGCATGCTCGCTGAACAGAGGGAGGGCCGCAACTACTTCTACGCCATGACTGAGAGGGGTGAGCTGTTCCACATGCTCCTGAAGAGCGGTAGTCTCATCAAGCTCTTCAACAGGGTGAGCGGGAAACGGCTGAGGTAGCCTCAGAACGCGTTAAATGCACCCGTTCATCCTCGATCATGGCGATATGATGAACGCTAAAGCATCGATCTTGGCCGAGGAACTGGAGTACGCGGTCGGGGCCCTAGAGAGGACCGTGGAGGGAATCGGCGACGACGAGTACAGGTTCAAGCCCACCCCGGTCTCCAACAACGTACAGTGGCAGCTCAACCACATCTCCAGGATAGTTAACATAAGCATCCCCAGGCTCATCAAGGGAGTAACCGAGTACACCCCCGAGGGCTGGCCCGACGACTACCGGGACCAGGACTACGGCATGGAAAAGCTCATGGACGACATCAAGAAGGGAGCAAAAACCGCCGCGGAGCAGATGAGGGGCCTATCCGACGACGACCTCGAGGCAGAGATACCTCTCTGGGGCGGCACCAGGCAGAGGAAGACGGGCTTGTTCGCCTACATAGGCGAGGTCTTCCACCACAGGGGGCAGGCCGCCTACGTCAGGGGCACCTATAAGAGGCTCCACGAGAACTAGCCCACATTTTTTCACACTCTCCGCATGGTATAAGTAGCCCCGATCAGATGTCTTCTCACCGATTCTCGGTGGAAAAACAGTGTCAGATAAGATAGAGACCATGAAAGCCTTCGCAGAGGTGGGCTTCAGCCGGCTTGAGCGTGCGACAAAGGATCTGACTGAGGAGCAGCTGGACTGGAAGAGCTGCGCCGAGGCCAACACCATCCGCTGGATACTCACACACCTGAACAGCGAGTTCTTCGCGTTCTTCCCCAAGATAGTCAAGGCCGACAAGACATACGTCCCTGAGGGGTGGCCAGCCGACTACGTGGGCAACATGAGCTACAGCCTTGAAAAGATAATGGCTGACTACGGGAAGGGCAAGGAGAACGTCCTCAAGCTGCTTGGCGGCCTCAAAGAGCAGGACCTTGAGAAGGAGATAGACTGGTTCTACGGAAAACAGCCCATGGAGGCCTACCTGATGCTCGCCATAAGTGAGATCATACACCACGAGGGACAGGTCGCGGCCATACTCGGCGTCGAGAAGCGCATGAAGGGCACCTAGACTCCCACCTTTTTATTCCATCATCTCCACGTGATCCCTGCATCCGTAGGTGAACGGAATTGAGGATTGGAGTAACATGTTACCCGACGGTGGGCGGGAGCGGCATCCTGGCCACTAGGCTGGGCGTGGAGTTGGCGAAGCGGGGCCACGAGGCCCACTTCATAACTTACCAGAGGCCCGTCGCCATTCAGGGAGTAGACTACGACAACTTGCACATGCACCATGTTAGCGTCGTCGAGTACCCTCTCTTCAAGTACCCTCCTTACACCATCGCGCTGGGCAGCGAGATGAGCAGGGTCACGGAGAGAAACGGCCTGGACCTGCTCCACGTCCACTACAGCATTCCCCACGCCACAGCCGCCTACATGTCCAGACAGATCACGGGCAAGCCCTATGTGGTGACCCTCCACGGGTCCGACATCACCATACTGGGCAGCGACCCCGCGTATGAGCCGGTGAACACATACTCGGTGGAGGCCGCCGACGCCGTGACCGCGGTGTCCCGGTTCATGGCCGAGGAGGCCAGAAACAGCTTGGAGATCAGCAAAGATATCACTGTGATCCCCAACTTCGTGGACACGGAGCTCTTCAAGCCCGACGAATGCGTCGACCAGGAGAGGATTTCCAGGGACATCGTCGTGGGCCACGTCTCAAACTTCAGGGCCGTGAAGCGCATCGAGGACCTCGTCTACGCCATGTGCATCGTCACCAAGGAGGCGCCGGAGGCGAGGCTCATCCTCGTGGGGGACGGCCCCGAGAGGCACAGGATAGAGCGGCTCATAGACAGGCTGGGCATCTACCACAGCGTGCTGCTCGACGGCTACAGGAGCGACGTGCCGGATAGGCTCAAGTGCATGGACACTCTGGTGCTGTGCAGCGAGACCGAGAGCGCGCCCCTCACCGTCCTCGAGGCCATGAGCAGCGGGCTACCGGTCGTCGCCACCAACGTGGGCGGCATCCCCGAGATGGTAGAGCACGGCCGCAACGGCTACCTAGTGTCCCTCAAGAACCCTGAGGCCATCGCGGAGAGGCTGCTGGAGTTCAACGCCGACAAGAAGAAGATGAGCCGCATGGGTCAGCGGGCCAGGGAGACCGTGCGGGAGAGTTTCTCCACCGACAAGGTCGTGGGCAGGTACCTTGAGGTCTACGAAAAGGTCGCCTCCGGCTAAGCTATATACTCCGTCGTTACGCGGGGCCTGTGATGACCCAGAAGCCGACCTACTACGACAAGAGAAGCGAGTTCTGGAGAAGACACTTCGATCAGGCCGCCATGTACGAAGAGTTCCTTGAGAACGAGGACCAGCGCCACGCCGAGAGGTGGAGAGAGACGGAGAGACGGCTTCCAGACCTTACGCATGAGCAGGTGGAACGTCTCAAGGGATTCGGGAGAGAGATGAGCGTCCTCGTCTACGGAGGCATCTGGTGCGGCGACTGCGTCAGGCAAGGCCCCACGCTGAAGAAGATAGCGGACGCCGTAGGCCCGCAGGTCCATCTCAGGTTCATCGACCGCGCCGCCTCGGAGGAGCTGCAGGACGAGCTCAGGATAGTCGGTGCTCTCCGGGTGCCAGTGGTCGTCTTCCTGTCCGAGGACTTCTGGGAGGTGGGCCGCTTCGGCGACAGACTGCTCCACGTCTACAAGACCAAGGCTGCTAGGGAGATCGGCAGGGGCCCCAACGCCGGTGTGCTGAGCCGCAAGGCCCTCGCCGCGGAGATGTCCGAGTGGGTGGACGTGTTCGAGCGCATACAGATAATGCTCAGGCTCTCGCCGCCCCTGAGACGTCGCCACGGCGACTAGGTGTTCATGAAGTACATCGAAGAGTTCGGCGTGTGCTCGCTGTACTGGCGGAGGTAGACCCCAACGACGTCGGTGACCCCCGCCACGAGGGCAAGGTCTATCCATGCCCAGCTCACCTCTTGGCCGCGGCGCTCGGGGCTGAACCGGCCGTACGCCCAGGAGAGGTACTGCTCGACCATGGACAGCGCTTCCTGTTTCTCCCTCAGCTTTTTAATGAGGGGCCCACGGTCCTCGGCACTGCCCAGCCTGCCCTTGATGGAGTCCACGCCGCCCTGAAGGGTCTCGGCTTCCGCGGTTAAGGCCGAGTACGTTTCCTCTATCGAGGCTTCTATCGCGTCATGGCTTCTCTTGACGGCCTCCCCGTCGCCGTCGTTGCGGGCCTTCACCCACCCCCCAAGGGCTTCGAACAGCGTGTCGCGGAGGATCGTAGGGTACCCTGCAGCCCCCACCTTTTCACCATACGCCACGTTCCAAGGTGTGTTGTAGTAGGCTCTAGTGTACCTTAGGTAGAGCGGGAAAGGCTGGCCGAGCCTCTGGGCGGCGGGGATCACCTCGGCGTAGTAGCTGGTCTCGCCGGGGCCTCCTATATGGGCTAGCACGGGAACAACGGAGTCAACGATCACCTGTCTAGAGTCCACCCTGGGGCTGATCCAGTCGATGGCGTCGCTTAGGTCGGGGCTCGACGGGTTGAACGAGTACTCGTACACGGTCTCGCAGCGGGGGCACACGCCCTTCACCGAGGCGGTGCCTCCGCCGTCCACGTACCTCGGCTCGATCCTGGCCCGGTTGCAGCCGGGGGTGGAGCACTCCAGGAAGAAGGGCACGTAGTCCCTGCCCCTCCTCCCTATCTGGGGCCTGAAGCCGTGCGCCTCGACGAGCTCGGCGGCCTCGTTGCTGGCCTCTATGAAGCCGGTCCTGTTGGGCTCGGAGAGCAGTGTCTCGTAGCCCCGCTGAAAGAACGGCCTAATCTCGGGCTTGGAGGGCGACACTATGGGTACGCCGAGGCCCGCCTCCAGGTTGACGAGGGTGCCTATGATCTTGGCCGCCCAGTCCGAGACGTTGTCCGTCGAATAGTAGGCGCCCTTGATTACCGTGAACACGTGGTTCAGATTCCTCATGACGCGCTCATGGATCTCAGGCTTGACGCCCTTCATGATGCCCCTGTAGTTGCCCATGATCCTCTCAACGGTCCGGGTTAGCCACTCCTCAGGCGGGTTAGGGAGCACGTGTATGGGGCTTCCCTCATACTCTGGTCCGGCGGGGTATGTGATTAGCAGCCCCCTCGACGAGGGGCTCGGCAGCCTTATGTTCAGCAGTTCGGCCTGGACCCCATCGTAGTCGGCGTTGTAGAATAATGGCACGTAGTCGCCGCCGAGTTCGCAGAGGGTGTGGGCGTAAGCGATCTTGTTCAGTATGAGGCTGGGGCCCGCGAGGCACATCGGCTGCTGCCCTGCCTCCGCGACGCCGGCGTCTAGGGAGTCGATGCTCTCCTCCACCCTACCCGTGAGCAGGCCCAGCTCCCGTTGGTATTCCTTGAGCGCCTTCCTGAAGCCCTCAACTCCCTCCTGAGGAGCACCGTACCTCGCCCGTACCTCCCCGAGGAGCGACGCTGCATCCCCCATGGTGGCCGGGATGACCCCCCAGAGGGTCTCCGCCAGCTCAGCCCTGGAGCCGTCCCTGACGAAGTCGCTGTAGATCACATGAGCCTGAGGGGGGTCGGACAACTGCATCACCTGCGTCGTATCGAAAGTCAAAGGAGGTTATAAAAATCCTTTCAGGCCAGCCCCAGCAGCCTCTCCGCGTTGCCGTGGAACATCTTCTCTATGCTGCCCTCGTCGAGTCCAATGGAGCGGCACGCCATGAGTTGCTGCCGGAGGTACTCGACGCTGAAGCCCCGGGGGAAGTAGCTGGAGTCGGTGCCAAACACCAGCCTCTCCGGACCCACCGTCTCCATCACCTTCCTTATTAGGTCCTCCATGGTGAGCCTATAGGGCATCCACCTCATCCACTGGTTGCTGCCCGAGGAGTCTATCAGCACGTTGGGGCAAGCCCAGCACAGCTGCAGCAGCTCCCTCCAGTAGCAGGCCCCGAAGTGGGGAACAACGAAGCTCACCGCGGGGAAGCTGGCCGCCACCTCCCAGAGGGTGAGGGGGTTCATATTCCTTAGATTTCTGGGCGGCCCTCCGCCGCCGCCGAGGACGCCGAAGTGTATGACCACGGGTACCCTGAGCCTGCCCGCCGCCTCCCAGAGGGGGTAAAGCGCCCTGTCGTCCACGGGCCGGGTCTGGCTCGACGCTATCATCTTGTAGCCCCTGAGCCCCAGCTCCTCGACGGCGCGCACTAGCTCCCTGTCCGCGTCCTCGGTGAAGGGGTCGTGGTGAGCGAACCCCGTGAACCTCTCAGGGTACATGGCGACTATCTTGGCGAGCCTGTCGTTGCCGCCGCCGGTCACGAAGTTCACTCGTTCCACGCCCTTCGCCTCTAGGTCCGCCGCCCACCTCTCGGCCTGCTCCTCGTCACTATAGTTCTCGGCCTCCGGGGGATCGAAGCCCCACATCCTCCGCCACTCGCCCCTGTAGCGCCGGCTGTTCTCAAGAATCACATCAGCCTTCTCCTCGCCGTATTGTTCCATGAGCCTCTGCCTCCACCCGCCGGAGCCGGTGCGGCGAACCGGGAAGTGGCTGTGGAAGTCGACGACCTTCAACCCGTAGAGATTCAACGCAATCGCCTACTCATATCGATGCGGAGAAGTAAAAGAGTTGAGTCGTTAGAGGAGGCTCCGCGTCGCCTTGGATTCGTAGAAGGGGCCGTGGGACGGCACCGGCTCCTCCAGGTAAGCCTCGGCGTAAGCACAGCCTCCCTGGACGCCCCGTAGCTCGGCCTTCCTCCAGCTGAAATTCTGGTAGTAGCCCCATGGGAACTTGTCCAGCTGGCTAGTGTACCGCTCCACTGCATCCATCTTCCTGTCCATAGTCTCGGTGATATCAACTAGGACGTGGGGCATGGGGATGAGGGTGTTGACCTCCATGAGCAGCATCCGCTCCACGAGGCACGGCTCGCCGTATATGGTGGTGTGGGCCGCCCACTCCACGGCCTCCTTCACAGCCTCATACGTGGCCCTATGCTCCCTGTGATAGTCGAAGAGCAGATGGGTGACCACGACCCTCGGCCTCTTCTCCACGATCACGTCAGATATGCGTCTGATGAACCGATCACTGTTCTCGACGTGGGGATCATCGAAAACCTTTGGCTCCCCTATCCCCAAAGCCTCGGCGGCGGAAAAAAGCTCCTCTCGCCTCTCGGGCGGGTTACACGTCAGGCACAGCACGTCCACAGGCGCGGTGGAGGCGTGCGCCGCGAGCGTCCCGCCGCACCCGAAGGTCTCGTCGTCTGGGTGAGAGACAATCGCCAACAAACCTCGCTTCATCAATTCATACCATGAGTGCGCATGATTTAGTTGTTGCCCACCCAATATCTTATCTAAACAATCAAATGTATAACGTTCTGAGTGATCGAGTTGATCGAGATAAGGTTCCATGGAATGGGTGGACAAGGGGCTGTAATGGGCGCCCTCATGCTTGCCGAGGCGGCCTTCAGCGAGGGCAAACACGCCCAGAAGATACCCGTCTACGGCGGCATGCGCCGCGGGGGAGACGTAACAGTCTTCCTCAGGCTCGACGACAAGCCCATAAGGCGCACCAGCGGCATCTACGAGCCCGACGCGTTGGTGGTGCTGGACCCGACACTCACCGCTCACGAGGCGGTTACCAAGGGGCTGAAGAGGGGCGGCGCGGCCATACTCAACGACCCCCGGAAGCCGAGTGAGGTGGACTTGGGTGTCAAGCTCTCCACCACGGCCACGGTGGACGCCACGAGCCTCAGCACCGAACTCTTCGGAGCCCGCGCCATACCCATCACCAACACCATAATGATGGGCGCCGTAGCCAGGGCCACGGACTGGGTGCAGCTGGGGTCCCTCTACGAGCCCATAATGCACGCGTTCCCCGGCAGGGTAGGCGAGCTCAACGTCGAAGCCTGCAAGAAGGGGTACGAGGCGGCGGAGGTGGCGTGATGGCCCAGATAGTGAGGTCGTTCGCCCCCAAAGCGGACCACGACAAGTGCATAGGCTGCGGCCAGTGCGAGACCTACTGCCCCGAGGGCACGGTCATGCTCAACAAAGACAGGAAGCCCATCTTCGACTACAGGTACTGCAAGGGCTGCGGCATCTGCGCCAACGAGTGCCCGGTGGACGCCATAGAGATGGTGAAGGAGGGGATGCAGTGAGCTTCACACGGATGATGGAGGGCAACGAGGCCGCGGCTTGGGGGGCCAAGCTGGCCAGGGCCGAAGTGGTGCCCGCCTACCCTATAACGCCCCAGACCGAGCTCATCAGCCACATCGCCACCCTCATCGAGGAAGGCATCATGAAGGCCGAGTACATCAAGGTCGAGGGTGAACACACAGCCATGGCCGCCGCCGTGGGAGCCTCCGCCGCCGGAGCCAGGGTGTTCACAGCCAGCAGCAGCCAGGGCGTCTGCTACATGGAGGAGGCCCTCTGGATGCCCCCCGGCCTCAGGCTGCCAATAGTCATGTGCTTCGTCAACAGGGCCATAGCGCCCATAGGCGGGCTCCGTCCCG
>CAZBUI010000099.1:0-981 GCA_964495055.1 uncultured Candidatus Bathyarchaeia archaeon
TGGCTACAACTATCCAGGATTCGTGAACAGCACCTTCGACTACTGGGCGGATCGGTTGAAGACGGCCAGCACCTTTGAGGAGACCAAGGAGGCCGCCTTCAAGTGCCAGGAGATAATCGCCGAGCAGGTCCCAGGCATACCCATGTACGGGCACGTCGGCGTCAAGGCATATAGCGCCGACTGGACAGGCTTGGTTAACATGGTGGGGCAGGGCATCAACAGCTGGTGGAGCTGCCTCAATATGCACCCAGTGGACGCGGACTATGGCGGGGTCATCTCGTACGGCATAAAGTCCGACATAGAGACGCTGAACCCGCTGACGGCCGAGTGGACGTACACGTGGGAGGTCCTCGACAAGATCTACGAGAGCCCCTACACGTACAACCCCTACGACATCAGCGAGGACTGGGGCTGGCTGGCCGAGTCCTGGGAGATCGAGGACTGGGTGAGCCCAACAGGCGTAGACGGCACCAAGGTGACGTTCCACTTCGTCAAGAACGCGAAGTGGCACGACGGCGTGCCCTTCACAGCCGAGGACCTGGCGTTCACATACGAGTACATAAAGGAATACGGGATACCGAGGTACCTGCCCAATGTACAGTTCATCGAGGACATCAAAGTAGTTGACGACTACACCCTCGAGGTGTACCAGAACACGACAAGCTACTTCGCGTTCCACTACCTGAACGGCCCACCCGTGCTCCCCAAGCACATCTGGGAGGATGTAGGCGCAGGCTGGCAGGACTACGACCCGGTGGCGGAGGGAACCCCCATCGGCCTCGGGCCGTGGAAGTTCGTGGAGTACGTCCCAGGAGAGTACGTGCGCCTCGTGGCTAACGACGACTACTTCAAGGCGTCCACCATAGCCAAGCAAGGAAGAATGATCGCCACGCTCGAGGAAGAGCTAGCTCAGGCAACCGAAGCAAGCGAGGAAACGGCGAGAGACATCGCCGCCCTCAGCGAACAGATAAACCAGCTCAC
>CAZBUI010000099.1:991-7738 GCA_964495055.1 uncultured Candidatus Bathyarchaeia archaeon
ACAGATCTCGTCTCTAGAGACCGAGGTCTCGAACCTTGAGGGCGGCCTCACAAGCGCCTCGAACATCAGTTACGCATCCATAGCGATAGCCTTAGTCGTGGGCGCGGTCGCGATCTACATGGCTAGAAGGGAGACATAGAACCGAACCACCTCTTTTTTCTTTTACACACGATCAAAAAGTATCTAAATTAAAATAGATAAAACAAGTAGGGAGGAAAGAGATGTCCCTGAAGAGCTACATACTGAAGAGACTGGTTTACAGCGTCATTCTCCTGTTTTTCGCCATCTCCCTCAACTTCGTCATATTCAGGATTGCGCCCGGTAACCCGATCCAGGTGGTGGCCAGCGGCATGAGGCTCGAGCCGGAGATGGTGGAGCGCCTCATAGAGCTCTGGGGGCTCCAAGAGCCTCTACACGTCCAGTACATCCGCTATATCAAGTCAACGCTTACCTGGGATTTCGGGTACTCCTATAACTCCCTTGAGCCGGTTTCCCGGGAAATCATGGAGCGGCTGCCCAACACCCTACTGCTCATGGGGGCGTCCCTGTTCTTCTCCATAATCTTCGGCACCGTGTTCGGCATCTACGCCGCGTATAGACGCGGGAGCCTATATGATCTGACCTCGGTCACGATCTCGCTCTTCAGCTATGCTCTACCCACCTTCTGGATGGGGCTGCTCATGATCTACGTGGGGGGATACATGCTTAGGCTCTTCCCCTTGGCGGGGACCATGTCGAGGCCGCCTCCGACGGACCCCGTGCTGAGGGTCTTCGACGTCGCTTGGCACCTCTTCCTCCCCGGCCTCACCCTCTTCCTGTTTCAGTACGGGGGGTGGCTGCTCATGACGAGAAGCACCATGCTGGAGACCCTCCACGAGGACTACATAACGACCGCCAGGGCGAAGGGGGCCACCGAGAGGAGAGTCCTCTTCAAGCACGCGTTCCGCAACGCCATGCTGCCCCTCGTGACCAACGTCGCCCTCCAGATTCCGGGGCTCCTGAACGGGGCCATACTGACGGAGACGGTTTTCTCGTGGCGGGGGCTGGGGCTCTACACATGGACAGCCATACAGTTCAACGACTACCCGGTGCTCCAGGCGCTGTTCTTCATATTCGCGCTGGTCACCGTGGTCTGCAACTTCCTCGTGGACATCGTCTACGGGTACATAGACCCGAGGATACAGTATTGAGGTATGAAACATGACGACATCCGCCCGTAGGAGACGGTACAAGCTACTGGCGAGCCAGGCCAAGGACTTCTGGCGCGCCTATAAGCGGAACAAGAAAGGCGTCGTGGGCATCGGCCTCATCTTCTTCTTCATCCTTTTCGCCATCTTCGGGCCCATGCTATCAGATAACGATCCCGTGAAGGACTGGGACGTGGGGGGCAGGCGCGTCCCCCCGGCGTGGTTCAGGAACCTCCCGGGATACGAAAACCTTGTGCCCAACCTGAAGCCGGTTACAGACGTCGGCTTCGAGGACTCCGAGGGGCTCTCAGAGTGGGACATCATGGCGAACCCCAGGGGAAGCTTCGCCGTCACACACTCATCGGAGGGCTACGACGGCGGGGGTGGCTCCGGCTCGATACTCGTAAGCTTGAACAAGGCTGGTGCGCCCGAGTCCGCGGAGGTTAAGATATCCAAGACCTTCACGTGGCCGTATGATTATCCGCCTAAAAGGTTCAGTTGCGACGTTAGCTACAAGGCCGAGGGGGTGGAGGACACACGCCTCACCCTCGGGGTCGTTCTAGTCGACGCGAAGGGAGAGAAGTACGTCCTGTGGCAGAGGGACGTCTCGGATACCGGGTGGACGACGCCCGAGTACAAGGTGGACTCTTACTCGATGAAGGTGAAGATGATATTCCCCGAGGGGGTGTTCGCCGACCCGGCTCACAAGATATTCAACAGGTCAGGCGAATACGAGTACTACTTCATGGCTTCCTTCACCGAGATAGACTCGGGCTCCTCGGCCGCCACTAGGCTATACGTCGACGACCTCGACATCAGGTTGATGGGCACCTGTTACGGGCTCCTCGGCACCGACCAGTGGGGCCGTGACGTGTACAGCCAGCTGGCCCACGGCGCGAAGACGTCCCTCCTCGTGGGGCTGCTGTCAGCGTTCATCTCCGTGACCATCGGGTTGACGGTGGGCCTGTTCGCCGGGTTCATGGGCGGGCTGGTGGACGAGGTGTCCATGCGCTTCGCTGACATGCTCCTAGTGATCCCGTTCCTGCCGCTGCTCCTCATACTCATCGCCATCCTTGGCCAGAGCATAATCAACATAATACTGGTCATCAGCCTCCTCGGCTGGATGTTTTTCAGCCGCACCGTGAGGAGCCAGGTGCTGAGCCTCAAGGAGAGGGCGTTCATCGAGGCGGCCCGCGCCGCAGGAGGCTCAAACATTCACATAGCCATAAGGCACGTCCTCCCCAACGTCATGGGGCTGGTGTACGTGAGCCTCGCCACGAACGTCCCGGCCGCCATAACATCCGAGGCCGCGCTGAGCTTCTTGGGCCTCGGCGACCCCGGCGTCATGAGCTGGGGCCAGATGCTGCACGACATCGTCTACTACGCAGCCATAAAGGAGCTGTATTGGGTGATCCCGCCGGGGCTCTGCATAGCGCTACTGGCGGTAAGCTTCGTAATGATGGGGTTCAGCCTCGACGAGATACTGAACCCGAGGCTCAGAGGGCGTTGAAATGAAGATACTCGAAGCGGCCGGCCTGAAGGTCTACTACAAGACGGTGAAGGGAGTCGTTAAGGCGGTTGACGGCGTGGACATGACCGTGGATAGGGGCACCTCCGTGGGCCTGGCCGGGGAGTCCGGGTGCGGGAAGACCACGCTTGGTCTCTCCTTCCTGAAGCTTCTGCCGCCGAACGGGGTGATCGAGTCCGGGTCCCTGATCTTCAACGGCGACGACATCTACAAGATGGACGCGGACAGGTTCAGGGAGGAGATACGGTGGAAACACATATCTATGATCTTCCAGGGAGCCATGAACGCCCTCAACCCGGTCTTCAAGGTAGAGGACCAGATTGCAGAAGCCATCCAGCTCCACGACAGGAAGATCAGGAAGAAAGAGAGAACTCGAATGGCCAGGGACCTCCTTAGAAAGGTGGACATCGACCCCGTCATGGGGGGGCACTACCCCCACGAGTTCAGCGGCGGCATGCGGCAGCGAGCAATGATAGCCATGGCTCTCGCGTGCAGCCCCCAGATCGTCATAGCCGACGAGCCCACCACGGCGCTGGACGTCATCGTACAGAAGCAGCTCATGGACCTGCTCAGGGGACTCAAAGACGAGATGAACCTTTCGCTCATAGTCATCAGCCACGACATCAGCGTCTTGGCTGAGCTATGTGACTACCTGAACATCATGTACGCTGGCAGGATCGTCGAGTGGGGGGAGATAAACGAGATATTCAGGACTCCCATGCACCATTACACCCACGGGCTCATTAGCACCTTCCCGACTGTGGAGGACGAGGAGAGAAAACAGACCTTCGAGTACATCCCGGGGGCGCCGCCCAACCTCCTAGACCCTCCGCAGGGATGCAGGTTTCACCCCCGGTGCCCAGCCGCCACAGATGTATGCAGGAGGGACCCGCCGCCCGAGATGACCGAGATAAACGAGAACCACCGCGTGGCGTGCCACCACCCGAGAGGTGACCAGCAATGAGCGACGAACCGCTGATCCGAGTCAGAAACGTGAGGAAGCTTTTCCCCGTCAGGAAAGGCTTCTTCAGCTCCCTCCTCCGAGAGGAGGAGCAGAACCTACACGCCGTCGACAACGTCTCGTTCGACATATACCCGGACGAGGTCCTCGGCCTGGTGGGGGAGAGCGGCTGCGGCAAGACCACACTGGGCAAGCTGCTGATACGCCTCACAGAGCCCACAAGCGGCGAGATATACTTCAGGGGCACCAACATCGTGCCCCTCACATACGAGGAGATGAAGCAGTTCAGGCCCAAGATGCAGATAATATTCCAAGACCCCTACGAGAGCCTAAACCCCCGGATGACCGTGCTCGACCTGGTGGCGGAGCCCCTCGAGGTGAACGGCCTCGTGGAAAGCGAGGAAGAGAAGATGGACCGGGTCACCGAGATCCTGGAGCACGTGAGGCTAACCCCCCCGGAGGACTTTATTTTCAGGTACCCCCACGAGCTGAGCGGTGGCCAGAGGCAGCGCATCGCCGTGGCCCGGGCCTTGATAATCCACCCCGACTTCGTTGTGGCGGACGAGCCAGTGTCCATGCTGGACACGTCCACTCGCGGCGAGATTCTGAACCTCATGATGGAGCTCAAGACTCTGACCCGCTCCTACCTGTTCATAACCCACGAGCTCGCCGTGGCACGGCACTTCTGCGACAGGATAGCCATAATGTACCTGGGCAGGATCATGGAGATGGCCAGCAGCGACGAGATAGTCAAGAACCCCGTGCACCCCTACACCCGGGCCCTCCTGGAGGCGACCCCGGTGCCCAACCCCGCATCCAGACGGGATAGGGTGAACATCAAGGGCGAGGTCGTCAGCCCCATCAACCCACCCAGACGGTGCAGGTTCTACAGCAGGTGCCTCGAGGCCAAAGAGATATGCGGCAAGCTCGAGCCCGAACTGGTCGACATCGGCGGGGGCCACTTCGTTGCCTGCCACATAAACAAGGAGTAAGCTCTAATGCATCTTGGTCTTCATAACCTGGCCTAGGAAGCATCCCAGTAGGTTCACAGGCGCGGTCAGCAGGAGCACGGTGACCATGGGCTGTATCGACCCCACCACCAGCAACGACACGAGCTGCGGCTCCAGCACCCCCAGGGCCGCGGGGGAGGCCATCAGCGCGGTGACCAGAAGCACAGACAACGCCGTAGAGAGCATCCACGTCTTGAGGGCCTGGTCCGTCTTGTCTAGCATGGACGAGGCCAGCGCCGCCATGAACAAGACCCCCAGAAACATGGGCGGCTTGACGGCGCTGCCCTCGTTCACTAGGACTGTGAACTGGAGGTAGCCGTGGAACACCGCCCACCCGGCGGAGACGGTAGCAATGCGCTTAACTAAACACAAGTCATGTCACCGTCTTGTACTGTGAAGGTTGTACGCTTATATCCTTTGATAATCCAAGTCAGTTCGATGAACAGAAGGGATAAGCTGTGGGTTCTCGGAGCCGTGTTCGCCGCGGCGGTCGCCTTGTCTGGGGGGCTCACGCTGATGGATTATGTCAACTACCTCGGCCTCTTGGAGTCTATGAACGAGGTGACCTACACCATAGACGAGATGGCGCACGTCGTCGAAGGCGACAAGGTGACCATCTCCCTCACATTCACTTTGTTTAACCCCACGTCTTATGCCCGTCTCAGGTTCTCGTCGCTTCAGTGCCAGCTGTACCTGGTCCGCGGGGCCGAGGAGGAGTATCTGGGTGCGACGGGGTACGCCCCGCCTGTCGACGTCCCCCTCAGACCCGGCGAAGGGAGGACTTACACTACTATGCTGGAGGTGCCGCTATCCAACGTCGCCAGTTCAGACGGCGCCCCGCTTGAGCCTGTGCTGGAGTGGAGGATCCGGAGCGTCGTCCACTTCTCTACGCCTATCCGCAGCTACTACCAAACATATAGCCACCAATCGGTGAGCACACTATTGGGGTAGCTACAAGACGTCGGGGTCGACTAGGAATATGCCCTTGGCCGGCAGAACCTCCTCCCTAAGGATCCGGTTCATCTGCTCCTCGTCTAGGTGGCCGTGGCTCGTGAGGAACTCCTCTCTATCTTCCTCGCTCAGCAACGACATGGGGTGCATCCACGCCTTGAGATGCCACTCCCTGTCCCTCTCAGCCTCAAGCCTCCTCTTCATCCCCCGTACGCGGCGCGAGATCATTCTCTCTCTGAGGTGCAGGGCCAGCGCACACGAGTAGAGGAGGACCGAGGAGTAGAGGAAGTTTCTGCCACCGTAATAGAATAGGATATCATTTATGCTAGCGCCGCCAACGCCCTTCCCGGCGGTCATCGAAGAGAAGCTCCCCTCGAAGACCCACCGAGCCATAATGACCGCCTCCACGATGGCGGGCGATATCCAAGGAGCGACCGACGCGAACCCTACGTAGGCGGGCACATCCCTGATCAAAGTCGACCCTGCGACAAAGGCGTCGTAGAGGAACAGCGAAGAGGCCAACGCGAGCACGGCGTACGACGCTGTCGACATGTTGTAGGGTGGATCGACCTCGAAGAATATTCCCCGCGGGTTCTCCACGGCGAGGGCCTGCGTCGCCGCCAGGTAGGCGACGAAGGTGCCCGTGAAGAGGAGCAGCCTGAACCGGCCCTCCTTGAACCTGGCGTAGACTTCGATGATGAGCCACAGGCATGTGGGCCAGACTAGGAACATGAGGGGGTGTATCTGGATGACCCCCCAGTGTACCACGAGCATCAAGGCTAGCAACGATAGGAGGGCTATGTACCGCCGGTTAAGACCCTCAACCGAGTCTCTCCGCCTCATGGTTCAACAACTTATCTTGTTGGATACTAGTTCAACCTTTCCTAGGGGCTGAGGTGTCCATCCGCTGGGCCTGATGCGGTGCTGTTTCGCGAAATGCTTTTAATGAGTCGCTTGTTTCATGTTGTTTGCGTGGCCGCTGTGGTGTAACGGTAGCATATGGGCCTGTGGAGCCCCCGGCCGGGGTTCGACTCCCCGCTGCGGCCCCATCCCGAGCGGAGGTCGCCCAGCCTGGTCAAAGGCGCAAGGTTGAGGTCCTTGTCTCTCAGG
>CAZBUI010000100.1:0-7723 GCA_964495055.1 uncultured Candidatus Bathyarchaeia archaeon
CTTTATAAGGGCTTAAATACGCTGACAACCCGAGACGAGGTTAATCAAAATCCTCTTAAGTAGTTTAGGTCTAAGGCTGGCAAGTATTTTATGTATGTTTCCGTAAGGCCCTTGCGCGGTTGGTTGGCGGCTCGCCTTTTGTTGGCGTTGTGGATTGAGTGTTTTCTAACCGTACCATTTTTTCTATTGGCCCTCGTGGTTGAAAAGGTTGGGTGAGGTGAGTTCAGGCTTTCAGGGTTAGAAGAGTATGCTGAGGCAGGTTAGGGCTCCGTCGCACTTCTGTATCTCGGAGACGTCAAGGCTCAGGACTTCGAACCCGGCTTCCCTGACCATACGCTGGGCGGTATCGTAGCCCTCCGCCATGAGCACCGTGTCGCCGACGGCCAGGGTGTCGGCGGCATACTCGTCCCCAGCGGGGGGCACCAGCACGTGGAACCCCTCCAGCGCGGGGTGGCGGCAGTACCTCTCCGTGGCCATCATAATGCCTCTGCCGAGGTAGGTGACGTAGCTCTTCAGGTGCATTATGGCGGGGTCGAATATGGTGGACACCGGAACCCCCAGCCACTCCTGCATCTGGGCGACGCCCTCGGGGTTGGTCCTGTCTGTGACGCCGCAGATGAGCCTCCCCTCCGCGTGGACCACGTCGCCGCCCTCGATGGTCGCCGGCGGCTCCGCCCACCTCACGGGCATGAACCGATCCAGCGCCTCGGCTACGCCTGGCTGCTCGCCCCTCCTGCTGGGCTTCGCCATCCTGCATATGAGCGCCCTGCCGTTCTCGACGACTGCGTTGTCTTCTACGAAGCATGAGTCGGGGTGGGTGTCGTCCCGGGGCACCCTGATCATCTCCAGCCCCAGCTCCTCCAAGGTGTTACAGTAGGCGGCGTGCTGTTCCCTCGCCTTCTCCAGGCTTACCGTGTGGTGCAGAGGGTGAGTGCTGAGGCACCCGGCGTAGCTGTCGCCGGGCTCCCTCACCAGCGCGTGTCTGGGCTCCATGGATAGGGATTCATCGCCTCGTTTTTAACGGTTGGCTCAGTTACCCTTATCTTCGTCCAGAGCAATGTTAACTGATTTAAGTTGACCGAGGAACTGTACGAGATGCTGAGAGGCTTCATGGCGGCCCCGTCCGTCACGGGCTTCGAGGAGCAGAGGCGTAAGCTCATCGTGGAGGAGTTCAGCAGGCACTGTGACGCCGTCGAGGTGGATGTGATGGGCAACGTCATAGGCACCATCGGTGACGGCGAGCGCTCCGTGATGCTGGCGGGCCACTACGACCAGCTGGGCTTCATGGTGAAGTACGTGGACGACGACGGCTACGCCGCGTTCACCAACGTGGGGGGCTGGGACAAGCGCGTCGCCTACGGCACCCGCGTCAAGATCTGGGTCGGCGACGGCCCCGAGGATTACCTCGTGGGCGCCGTGGCGGTGAAGGCGGCCCACCTCACCGACGAGAAGGAGCGGGACAAGAGCCCAGAGATAAAGGACATGCTCATAGACTTCGGGGCCAGGAACAGGGAGGAGGCCGAGGCCATGGGCGTCAAGTCCGGCGTCGTCTGCACCCCCTACCTCGACGTGACCCACCTAGGCAAGGAGGGCAACGACCTCATCGTGGGGCCGGCCTTCGACGACATCTGCGGCGTCGCCGGACTGGTCGAGACAATGAAGATCCTCAAAGAAGACCCGCCCAAGAATCTGAAGGTGTGCTTCGTCGCCACCGTCCAGGAGGAGGTGGGCCTCAGGGGAGCCACCATCGCCGCCTACAACCTGAACCCCTGGGCGGCCATCGCGACGGACGTGACCCACGCAGTCGCCCCCGGCGTCAAGGCCAACCAGGTGGGCGGCGTAGAACTGGGGAAGGGCCCCGTGGTGTCGGTGGGCGCCAACTTCACGCGCGCCCTATGGGAGATGATGGAGAAGGAGGCCAAGAAGCAAGGCATACCGTACCAGAGAACCGGCGTCCCTGCACGCAGCGGCACCGACGCCTGGGCGATACAGGTGGAGCGCGGAGGCACCATATGCGGCCTCATAAGCATGCCCAACAGGTACATGCACAGCCCCAACGAGGTCATAAGCCTCACCGACCTGGAAAACTTGGGGAAGCTCATGGCCGTGACCGTCAAGGCGCTGGACGAGTGCGACCTCAGGCACACCGTCGAGGTCTTCCGACGGTAGCCCCTATCCCATTAGCTGTTTGAGCCGCCAGAAGTAGCCTATGAAGAACAGGGCCGTGTAGAACCCGAAGCCGGCTAGGAAGCCGGCCATGAAGGTCTTGTGGTGCAGCTCCAGCTTCATGGTTTCAGGCATAAACGACTGATATAGAGGTTTTATGGGGGGGTGATCAAGAACTAGCTGAAGTCTTGGACCAGGTACAGCCGGCGTTCGTCATAAGCCACGCCTATGCTCACCCGGCTGTAATCCTCTTTGAGTATGTTGTCGCGGTGGCCCCAGTCGTAGTCGGCGTCGTCGTACACCATCTGGTACATCACAAGCTGTAAAGCGTCCTCGACCTCGAACTCCTCCTTCGACGTATGGTACTTTATGTTCTCTCCCATGGTGCCGGGTAGCTCGGGGTTGTGCTTGAACTCCCCCGTCTCCAGCATGGACTCGGCGTACCTCTGCGCTATGGGGTTGGTGTCAAGCTCAAGCTCATCAAGCTCGGCCTTTATCCGCTCCTCGTTTATCAGCTCCAATACGTACTCTTGAAGCATGACCAAGTCCGGTGCGGTGGGGAAAACCGGCCCGGCGTCAGGCGCCTCGGGGGGCTGCTCCAAGCTGTTGAGCATGAGTATGCTCCCCATGCTGATGACCAATGTGAGCGCCACTACCGCCATCTTCTTCGGCGTCACGCCCCGGCCTAGGTCCAGGAGGCCCTGCCTGCGGCGGCTCGGCTGCACTCTGGGCCTGTATGTGGACGCCTCCACCGACTCGACGTAGTGAATGTTGTCCGCTGGCCCGGGCTCGTCCACGGTCTTGATCCTTGCCGACAAGGCTATGCAGTTGTGGTCTCTCTGGGCTATGTGGTCCTCGCAGAAAGTAAGGTTGCAGTATGGACACCTGAGGGGCGTCTCCACCTCCTTTCCGCAGTAGTAGCAAATAGCCATTATACCCACCTAAAAAAGCATGGCGGTTTAAAGGTTTACCAAAGGCTCATCCAGAACGGTGATACAGTCCACGGAGGGACAAGGGGCGTTGGCTGTCCCAGAGATGAAGATATTTATACGCTCACCGTAAAGGGACTACAGGTTGGCGATCCTACGTTGAAGGCATCGAAGGCACTTGACATAGTAGTCACGGTGGCCCAGTTGGGCGGGTTCATCGCTTTCGCCCTGGGAATGTACAGCATGATCACGGTCTTCTCCACGGCCCTCCCCCAAGACGGGGGGATGGAGCTGGAGATGACCGACCCCGTCATCATCCCCATCCACCTCATCCCCGCGAACCAGGGATACCTCGGAGCCCGGCTATCGGTCTCTATAAGCCTGGTGGGCGACGGTGAAGTGTTGGCGTCCAGCTCCAAGCAGGTCGAGGTGCCCCCCGGCTCACAGATCCCTGTGGACCTTGAACTGTCACTGCCGCTGAGCACGGCGGAGCAGTACCTCCAAGAGGGCGCCGACGTGGAGTGGGTCACCGACATCGAGGTCTCGTCCCTGTTCGACCTCATCAGCTTCTCCAACACCATAACCATGCCTGGAGGCGGCTGAGGATGTCACAGAGACAGATCGGCTCCATCATAAGCGCCCTGGTTACCGTGATCATATTCGTCGGGATACCATACATGCTGTCCAGCTACCTGCCCCCCGACATAGCCCAGATGATGACCGACGCGAGCATAGAAATACCCGTCTTCCTGAACCAGATGAAGATACTGGGAGGCATCACGGCCGTCATAACCCTGGTCAAGGGGTTCGTGGACAAGACCAGCGTGGCCTATTTATTGGCCTCGGTGGTCCAGAACATCTCGGCCCTCGGCTTCGCCGTCATTCTCTTGGGCGCGGGCGACTACGCGAGCCTGGGGCTCACGGAGTTCACCGTGGAGATGGACGGCGCGGTTAGCCAGATAGTCATGGACATGAGGGTGTTCGTGTACCTCACCATAGGCGTCGTGGCCCTCAGGATAATACAGTCGTACTTGGAGTGGGGCGAGGCGAAGGCCGAGGCGGCGCCCCCCGGCAGGATACCGCCGTAGTCGCTCAAACGTTTTATCGGAGCCAAGGTGCAGCCATCCTCAAGGGGCTGCTAGAAGGCTGGATAGCCGGCTCCTATTTCTCGTCTTCGAGGTGGAGCCTTTGGATACTAGCATTTTTTAGCCACCCACCCAAATAATATGAAATTCAAGGAGGCCTCGGGCTTGACTTTACACGCCATAGTGCACGGAGACGACGTGGATGGCCTTACCTGCGGCGCGTTCCTGCGGCGCCTGACGGGCTGCACCGTGTACATGGCCAACTACGACAACCTGGAGCACGCCCTCGGCATGGTCACGCCGCCCGTGAAGACCCTCTACGTTTGCGACCTCAACATCAGGGAAGCCCTGCTCGCCGAGCTGCTGAGGATCAGGGAGTTCGCCGACGTCAACATTATCGACCACCACCAAATCAGCGACGAGCTCATGGCTAGGCTCCGAGACGCAGGCGTCAGCGTGGTCCTCGACACCAGGGACTGCGCCGGCGTCCTGGTCTACGACGCGTTCAGGGAGCAGCTGGGCCCCGAGGCGGCGAGGATCGCGGCCTACGCCGCCATCTCGGACATGTTCGAGGACGGGCCCCTGGCCAGCCGGATGCTCGCCAAGATAGACCGCAAGTTCGCTCAGCACGAGGCCCAGATACTTACCCACGCCCTCAGCATGAACCAGACCATAGACTTCAAGAGGGTCATAATGGACGAGCTCAGCAGGTACGGCTACCCCCACAGGATACCCGGCGCCGTGGACCTGGCCGTCCAGTGCCTTGAGGAAATGACAAACATGAAGGAGCGGATATCAGCCAACGCCGTAAAGGTGGGCCGCATGGCCTACATGGAGTCCGTGGACGAGTACAGCACAGGCGACATAGCCAACCTCATAATCGACACCGTGGGGGTAGACGTGGGCGTAGGCTACAAGATGAACGACGAATACGCCAACATAAGCCTACGCGGTGAACTCATGCTGGAGGAGCACCTGGGCGACATATCCAGCGAACTCGGCGAGAGGTACGGCGGCTTCGGCGGAGGCCACCAGAGGGCAAGCGGAGTCAAGATACCCAAGGAGCACTTGGAAGAGTTCCTGGCGGACCTAGCCGGGATGCTCAGCTAGAGCCCACGCGGCGGCGCCACTCCACCCTTCTCCTGAGCCTCTCCACCCGCTCCCCCAGGCTCTCCAGCCTCCCCGGGTCGAAGGGCACCCAGCGCGTCTCCCCCGACTCGAAGCCGTGGAGCTCCCGGGCCCTGCACACGGTTACCCTGCACTCCCTCTCGCCCCCAGGCTCGTCGGAGCACGTGAGGCAGCCCATGGCGCGGGCGAGCCTCACCAGCCTCACCCTGCTGAACACGTCGTCGAGGTCGTAGTAGTCGGCTGACGCGTAGCGTATCTCCTTCTCGCGTCCGGTGTCGCTGTAAAGCGTGTACCTTTCACCGTCCAGCGTCTTGGCCACCGGGTGGAATATGCGCTGATAGACGCGGAGCCGCATCCTCCGTCCCTCGTATACGACCGGCAACCCTCTGGCGGGCAATCTACGTCCTCCCGCGCGGCCTGGCCGCTTGGACCGCGTTCAGTACTTCCAGGTACGCCGCCGACGGGTCGCCGCCGCCGAATATGTAGCTTCCCACGGCCACCGCGTTGGCGCCCATCTCCACCGCCAGGGCAGCCGTCTCCGGGTTCATCCCGCCGTCCACCTCCAAGACCAGCTCCGGGCCCATGGCCCTGAGGGCCTCGACCTTCCCCAGACACCACGGCAGGAAGAGGGAGCCGTACCGCCCCGGCTCCACCGCCATCACTAGGACACCGTCGAGAACGGGCACGTACGGGGACACAGCCTCCACGGGCGTACCCGGGTTGACTCCCAGATAAGCCGCCAGCCCACGGGTCCTCGCACCGGCCACGGCCGCCGCGACGTCATCCACGGCCTCCACATGGATCACCGCCGAGTCGGCCACCCCCACCAGCCTGTCCAGGTGCCTCGAAGGGTCCACGGCCATGACGTGGCCCTGGTACCGGGGCCCCTTGGGCAGAGCATACTCGAAGTCCAGCGACCTGCCGGGCACGAAGACGCCGTCCATGACGTCCAGCATGACGTGACCCGCGAAACCCGCGACCAAGCCCAGCCTCCCGTCGAGCTCCTCTTGGTCCCCCGCTATAACCGCGGGCAACACCGTCACCGTCGTGGCTCCCCTCGCCACCTCAATACGGCTGACGTGGTTATTGTTTTTTCCCTCCACCAAAAACGTCACTTTGTTCACGCTAGAATGGTAACGTCCCAACATGTTGTGACGATGCCGCGGCGGTAAAAAGCTTGAACAACGTCCACAGTTTAAAAAAGACACAATAAATTTACACCCACCCTAATCAAACAACACCCACAAAAACACAGACAACATAACCCCCAATTATAGCAGAGACATTTTATATGCAAAAAGAATATCTATATTTAAACATCACAACTAGTGTGGGGATTGGATCGGGCCCCGGGGCCCGGTGGAGGGGGAGACATGGACAAACGGAAGCCCATAAGGATACTTCACGTAGACGACGAGGGCCCCCAGCTCGAGTTCACCAAGATATTCCTCGAGGAGCTGGACGAGGAGGTCGTCGTGGACTCGGCCACCAGCCCCCGGGAGGCCTTGGAGCTCCAGGAGCAGAGGGGTTACGACTGCATAGTAAGTGACTACAAGATGCTGTCCATGGACGGCATCGAGCTCGCCCGGAAGGTCAGGGAGAAGAGCGGCGTCCCCTTCATACTTTACACGGGCCAAGGCAGCGAGGAAGTCGCGGAAAGCGCCTTCGAGGCCGGCATAGACGACTACATAAGGAAGGAGCCCGAGCCCAGCCACTACCAGGTCCTGGCCAAGCGGGTCCGGCAGAACGTGGACAAGTACAGGGCCGAGCATCTGTACCGGAAGGTGGTGGACGAGAGCCGGGACGGCATCATCATCCTCTCGGGCATGGAGATAGCGTTCATGAACCAGGCCGCCGCGACGCTCTTCGGCTGCAGATCCCCCGACGGCTTCATCGGCAGAAGCGCGCTGGAGTACTTCGTGGAGCCCGAGCAGAGGCTCAAGCAGTGCATCGACGTCTCCCCCGACGAGGACGAGGGCTCCCACCTCTTCGAGGCCAGGTACCGGACGGCCAGCGGCGCCATCCGGGTAGCCGAGGTCTCATCCTCGACCATAAGCTACCTGGGCCAGGAGGCCCACCTCTGCTTCTTCAGGGACATCACCCGCAGGAAGCGGATGGAGGAGCGGCTGGCCGCGCTGCACATGCAGGCGTCCAAGCTTGCCCGCCAGAGGACCTTGGAGGACGTCGCCGAGACCACCCTGGACATCATGCAGACCGTGTTCGAGTACCAGCTGGTCTCGTTCCAAGTGGTCGAGGAGGGGCACCTCAACACGATTATCCTCAGGGGGGCGCCGCCGCTGAAGCTGTCCCTGCCCCTGGACGGCAGGGGCATCACGGCGAAGGCGGCGAGGGAGAGGCACAGCATACTGGTGAACGACCTCAGAGGCTGCGAGGACTACTTCAGGGGCTCCATGG
>CAZBUI010000101.1:0-7652 GCA_964495055.1 uncultured Candidatus Bathyarchaeia archaeon
CCTTATCAACCGCAACCATCCCCATGACTGAACGTGATCAGAGGAGAAAAGGTAGACCTCAAACCCTTCGGCCCAGAAGACCATGAGTTCCTCTACAGATGGAACAACGAACCAGACTACACAGGCAAATACGAGCCCCACGAACAAATCACCCGAGAGGAACTCGACGAATGGCTCCTCGACGACAAACCCGGCCAACAATGGTACATAATACAAACCAAACAAGGCCAAAAAATAGGACAAATAGTCACCAGAAACCAAAAAAACAAAACCATACAAATCGGATACCGCATAACACCCCCAGCCAGAAACAAAGGACACTGCACAGCCGCAGTAAAAACCCTCATCAACCACCATTTTTCAAATCTAACCACCCACAGGATCACCGCAGAAGCAAACCCCCAAAACACGGCCTCAACCCGAATACTAGAGAAAACCGGCTTCACCAAGACCGGATACAAGAAAAAGGCCATACAGATAAACGGCGTCTGGATGGACGGAGCAATCTACACCCTACAGAAAAGCGACTGGCCCTAAAAACCGCCGTACGGCTCGTCCACGTGGCTGAGGACCTCACGCCAAAGCTTCAGCGTCTCCTCGGCCTCCTTCTTTTCAAGTATCTGAATGACGAAACCCGTGTGGACTAGAACGTAGGTACCCGGCTTGACGCTGCCAGCCTCCATGAGGTCGATGACCGCCTCACGCTTGACGCCTCCGAAGTCGACTACCGCGGTGCGCCCCTCTACACTCTCAACAAGCCCAGGAACCGCCAGGCACATATCACAGATTTGACCGGGCCGCTGCTTATATTGATATGGGTTTACATCCCGGCGCCCATTCAAGGTCCCTAACCTGGGTGAAGCTTTTGAAACTTGAGAAGGTACAGAGGGCCTTCACGGCTATAACGCTCGCAACTTTCTTCGCCATGTTCGGCGAGACCGTACCTCAGAGCTTTCAGCCTCTCTTCATCGCAGGATTAGGCGTAACACCGGCCGTCGTTGCCTTGATATACAACATCAAGAACGTTACCCAGACCTTTCTCCGTCTGGTGTCCGGCGCATTAAGCGACAGCATAGGCAGGAAGAACATGATGCTCTTTGGGATGGCCCTATTCGCCATAACACCCTTCATCTACAGCGTTGCCCATACGCCGACAATGCCGATCTTGGTAATGGTCGTCAGCGGCCTAGCCCTCAGCATCTATTTCCCGCCATCCTAGGTATACGCCTCCAGCCTATATTTGTCAGACAGAACCGGGGAGGCGATGGGTCGATACCACATGAGCTGGGCTGTCAGCGCAGTCATAGGCCCAGCAGCCAGAGGCTATCTGGTCAGTTTCTTTCCGAACTACAGGCCTCTCCTCGTCGTATCTGGGTTGATCACCGCCTTGGGAGTTCCTGCTCATCTGGGGATACCTAGAGAACGATAGGGATGCCAGTTGCCCCATGAAGCCCGGGGGTCCAGGTACAGATGTCCTATCTGAGTTTCCGTCCACCATGAGAAGGCTACTCGGCAACAGGAAGGTTATAGTAGCCTCGATAGCGGTCTTCGCTCACGCGTTCTGCCACTGGGACCTCGTCACTTTCATTCCGCTGCTGGGCGCTGAGATGGGGATGAACGAACTCATGATCGGCTTGACGCTGACCGCCAACGCCGTCGTCATCGCCGTGAGCCTACCTATCGTTGTGCCTCTCGCGGACCGTGTGGGCAGGTTTACACCCATAGCCGCCGGGCTACTGCTGAGCGTGGCCGCTTTCGTTTTTCTACCTTTGGCACCCCATCACTGGATACTGCCGGCGCTGAACGCCGTGCTGGGGCTATGCGCAGTTCTCGTCTTTTCCGTCAGCCAAGCCGCGACCATGGAGGCGCTTTCGCCAGGAGAAAGGGGCTCAGCTACAGGGGTCCTGGGGGATGATGACGTCTCTCGGCGGCACCGTCGGCATGTTCACCATGAGCGGGGTATTATATGTTGCCTCCATCGAGTGGGTATTCTATGCTTGCGCCGCCATCACTCTCGCCTTTTCGCTGGTGATCGTTTCCATGAGGGGCTGCATCGATTAAGGCACCTAAGTCGAGTCACAGGGAGATCAACTGGTATTAAGGCCTCTTTAAGGCCTTCACCTCGTAAGTCTCGGGGTCAACCACGACGCCGTAGTCAGCATCAGCAGACGCCGTGGAAACCAGACCATTGGCTACATCAGTCACAACCTTATCTACAGGCCTGCTCAACGGTTCTCCGAAACCTCCGCCTCCCGGCGTCATGATGATCAGCTCGTCGCCTCGTTTCATCTCGACCGTGCACTTGGACGGGAGCACCTCCGTCTCGCCTGAAGCCCTCCTCAACTTATAGACCCCCAATCCTCCTGGTTTTCCTCCTTGGAGGCCCCACGGCGGTATCTTGTTGCGCTCCGCCATTATGCTGAGCCCTGCCTTGTCGCTCGTCAGGACCCATGCGCGCTCTATGCCGCAGCCGCCTCTATACTTTCCGGGGCCACCGCTGTCCGTTCTAAGCCGATAGGTGAGGAATCTTAGGGGGAGGTATGCCTCCAGCGCCTCTATGGGGGTGTTCATGGTGTTGGTCATGTTGACGTGGATGCCGTCGACTCCGTCTCCCTCTGGCCTTCCGCCGCTGCCGCCGCCGATGGTCTCGTAGAACGTCCAGGGCCGGCCGTCTGGAAGGGTGCCGCCGATGGTTATGTTGTTCATGGTGCCCAAGCCCGCTGCAGGCACTTTTCTTGGCAGTATTTGGCTGAATGCTTTCATCAACACGTCTACGTTGCGCTGGCTCGTCTCGACGTTCCCCCCGGCTACAGGAGCCGGCCTTATGGGGTTCATCATGCAGCCTTGGGGTATCCGAAGGGTAATGGGCCTAAAGCATCCGTCGTTCACCGGGATCGATGGATCTGTGACACTGATCAGCGTATAGTAGATCCCCGCCACGGTGACGCCGAGAGGCGCATTCACTGGCCTATCCACCTGCTTCGAGGTGCCCGAGTAGTCGAAGGCTATCTCGTCTTCTCGCTTCGTCACGGTTACGGATATCTCGATGTCGCCGCCTCCCGGCAGTATGTCTTCCATATAGTCCACGGCGCTGTAGACGCCATCCGGCATGGCGGATATCTCTTCCCTCATGTGCCGCTCGCTGTGGTCCATGGTGCGGTCCATGGCTTCGTGGAGTGCGTCGACGCCGTGCTGCTCCACGAGCTCTGCCACTCGCCTTGCACCCGTGACGTTGGCGGCGATCTGTGCTCTGATGTCCCCCATCTGCACCTCAGGGGTCCTTACGTTGCTCCTGATCAGCGCCTGGATGTCTTGGTCGATGACGTAGCGCTTCACCAGCTTGACTGGCGGGATTATGAGGCCCTCCTGATAGAGCTCCGTGGCGTCTGCCGCGAGGCTGCCTGGGGCTTTCCCCCCCACGTCGGTGTGGTGGGCCTTGTTGGCGGCGTAGGCGACTACCTTGCCGCCGCTGAACACCGGCGCAATGACCGTGAGGTCGGGGAGGTGTGTTCCGCTTATGTAGGGATCGTTGAGTAGGAGCATGTCGCCGGGTTTGAGCTCGCCCTGGTAGGTTTCGAGGCCTACCCTGACGGCCAGCGCCATGCTGCCGAGGTGGACGGGTATGTGCTCGGCTTGGGCGATGAGCTCCCTCCTGTGGTTGAATATGGCGCAGCTGTGGTCCATCCGCTCCTTGATGTTGGGGCTGTAGGCAGATTTCTTGAGGGCGATGCCCATCTCCTCTGCCGCGTAGATGAGGGCGCCTTTTACGACCTCGACGGTGGTTATGTTTAGAGTCAGCGTGTATTCCTCCTCAGTATTAGGTTGCTGTACTCATCTGGCGTGTAGCTCCAGCCTGGGTACACCACGGTTGTTGCGTCGTACTGTTCTATGACGGCGGGTCCCTCTCTGATTCCGTTAAGCGAGGAGCGTTGATGCACTTCGGTGTCCATCCATTCGCCCAGGCTCTCGAAGTATGTGTTTCTGTGATCCGGTGTCAGGTCAGATCGGTTTTTTTGGCGGCGTTTCTGCTTCGGCTTCTCGAGGAGCCCCACTACTCTGAGCTTGGAGTTTACTATCTCCACGGGCTCTTCTTGGGCTGAGTAGCCGTAGATTTCTCTGTGTTTGGCGTGGAAGGCTTTGATGCTCTCGGTTATTGATGAACGGGTAGCGGGTTCTTGGGTATCTACGTTTAGCTCGTATCCTTGGCCTCTGTATCTGATGTCTAGGGTTCGTCTGTGGCTGCGTCGGTTCTCCGGGATGCCTTCCTGGCTTAGTGTTGCTGTTCCCTCTGTCTCCATCTCTCTGTAGAGGTTCTCTAGTTCGGCTGGGTCGGTGTCGCGTGCGTCTTTTATGACGGGTCTGGTGTAGTCGTGGAACAGGTCTGCTGTGAGGAGCCCTAGTGCGCTGAACATGCCTGGGCTGGGTGGTATTATTATCTGTTCTATTTTGAGTTCCTCGGCTAGGGCGCAGGCGTGCATGGGGCCGGCTCCGCCGAATGCGGCGAGCGTGAAGCGTCGGGGGTCGCAGCCTCTTTCGACGCTTACTATCCTGAGTATCTTAGACATCATGCTGTTGGCTATTCGGACGACGCTGACGGCGGCCTTTTCCGGGGAGATGTCGAGTCCGGAGGCCAGGGCTTTGAGCGCCTCCTCGGCGAGCCTTGGGTGTATCTTCATGTCGCCGCCGAGGAGGCTGTCGGGGTTGAGCCTGCCCAGGATGAGGTTTGCGTCGGTTATGGTGGCGTCTTTTCCTCCTTTGCCGTAGCAGGCGGGGCCTGGGATGGCGCCGGCGCTTATGGGTCCCACGTGTAGTGTGCCGTCGTCGGCTTTGGCTATGGTGCCTCCTCCTGCGCTGCACTCGGCGAGGTCTATGAATGGGAACCTGACTGGGTAGCCGCTGCCTTTGACGAGGCGGCCCATGTGGACGGTGCCGGCGACCTCGTATTCGGGGACCACCTCGGGTACTCGTCCGCGGATGGTGCCTGCCTTGGCTGTGGTGCCCCCCATGTCGAAGCTGATTATGTTTCGGGTACCGGTCTGTTCGCCGAGCCAGGCGGCGGCGATGACGCCGGCGGCGGGGCCCGACTCGACGACTGTTGCTGGCCTCATGCTTATCAAGTTGCTCCTGGCCATTCCGCCGTTGCTCTGCATCACGTAGAGGGGCGTCTCTAGGCCCAGATCTTTGAGGTCTGTCTCTAGCCGGGTGATGTAGGTGTGCATGACGGGCATGAGGGCGGCGTTGACGACGGCGGTGCTGAAGCGCTCGTACTCTCGGTACTCGTTGGATATGGTGTGGGAGGCGGTGACGTAGATGTCGTCGAGGGACTGTTTTACCGCATTTTGTACTCGTGTCTCGTGGATGGTGTTGGCGTAGCTGTTGAGGAAGCCGACGGCCACGCTCTGGACGCCGTCGGCTCTCAGCTTGTCTATGAGCTTGTCCAGATCTTCCTCGTCGATGGGCGTGGTGACTTGGCCTTCGTGGTTCACCCGCTCCTCCAGCTCGTACCTGTGTCTTCGCTGGACCAGCATGGGCGGCCGCTCGAAGAACAGGTTGTAGACCTCGGCTCGGCGCTGCCTGCCTATCTCGATGACGTCCCTGAACCCTTTCGTGGTGACGAGGGCCGTGACGGGGAGCTTGAGGTTCACCTGGCCGAGAAGCGTGTTGGTGGCGATGGTGGTTGCGTGGCCCACCATATTCACGTCCGAGGCTTCATGATTCTTCAGGTACTCTCTGAAGGCTTCGACGACGCCCCTCTCCGGGTTTGATGGGGTTGAGGGCGTCTTTATGTTGAGCACGTCGCCTGTCTCTTCGTCGAAGACCACGAGGTCTGTGAACGTACCTCCCACGTCCACGCTTACACGATGCAAACAGCTTCCTCCGATGTACAGAAGAGCGGCCGCGGACGGATAAAATAAACGAAAAACTTTGGATTAAGCTTGAAGCCGCCGACCTTAATGGTCTCTAGGACGACGTGGCTCTTAGCCTCCATTTGTAGAGTTATACGTAGAGTTTTTCCTGTTTTAACACTTTTAGAAGGAACTTCTTGGTGCTGGGCATTATGTCGATGGAGTCGAGATCGTTGAACTCCACCCACCTCGCGTCAGGCGCATCCGAGCCGGATGTCACCTCGCCCGAGACGTACTTGCAGAGATACTCGAACAATATGTAGTGGTACCTAACCCTATCGTCTTCGTCACGGTGGATGGAGTCGAAGACGGTGATCAGCTTAACGGGCTTGACGGTTACGCCGGTCTCTTCAAGTATCTCCCGGACGACGGCCTCCCTCACGGTCTCGCCCACCTCCACCGCTCCGCCGGGGAGCCCCCACTTACCTTCCGAGGGAGCCTTCCCCCGGACGCTTAACAGCACGCGGTTGCCGTCGATTACTACTCCGGCCACCCCCGGGATGGGTCGAGTCGGGTACTGCCTGCTCGTTACACACACCCCTATATGGAGTCGTGTCCCTCTTGGAGGGCGCGGAGGTTTATATCCCTCATGCTGGGCCGCATGTTCTGCTCCACGGCCTCCTTCAGCAGGTCGAGGCTCACCATGTCGGAGCGCTTCGAGAGGGCCCCAAGCATCACCATGTTGGCGACGATCTGGTTGCCCAGCCGCACCGCGACATCCCTAGCCGGGACCCTATAGAGATCGACGTCCTCCCTGACTTCACCCTTGACGCGCTCCATGACGCTGAAGTCCACGAAGACCATGGAGCCCTTCTTGGCGTTGTCTATGTATTTGTTGAAGGCTGGGAGGCTGAGCAGAAGCAGTATGTCGCTCATCTCGAACTGGAGGTCGTTGATCTCATGGTCGGCTACCATTATCTGGCTTTTGCAGCTACCGCCTCGGGCTTCGGAGCCGTAGCTGCGGCCGAAGACCACCTCGTAGCCTTTAGCGAACAGCGCCGTGCTCAGGAACTCGCCGCTCGCCACTATCCCTTGGCCGCCGGTGCCGCCGATGAGTATGTTCTGTTGCATCTTATTCACCTCTCGATTTCCTCATTATCTCCCTAAGCGCGTCTGTGAACTCGGGCCTCGTCTTCGTCTCGAAAACTCCGAGCGTGATCTTCCCATCTAGGTGGTCTTTTACTTCGCTCACCGTGTTTAGATCGAGTAGCTTGCTCTGAACCTCGTCTGGGGACTCGGCTTCCACGCGGACCACCCTGCCGTGCTCCATGTGGTCAACGATTTCAGCCTCGACGCCCTTAATTTCTTGTATCTGCTTCAGCGCATCCTCCGGGGAAGCACGAGGCACCGCATAGACGTAGTCGCCCCTGTCAGGCCTTTCCCTGACCACGGTGCTCTCGCTGAACATGTCCAGTATCCGGGGCGACAGGCTGTTGACGGGGCCGCGGAGGTTGAAGATACGGCGCTGCTGCGTCGGGCACTGGCTCAGCACCTCGATGAAGCTGAAACCCTTGTGCGTTATGGCCTCCTTGATGCTCCTTGTGAGCTCGACCACGTGGTATGTGCTCCACTTGGCTACGTAGCTGGCGCCGGCGGCGCGGACCAGCTCGGTTATATCGAAAGGCGACTCGGGGTTCCCGTAGGGGCTGGTGACCGTGGTCTCGCCGTGGAGCGTCGTGGGTGCTATCTGGCCGCCCGTCATGGCGTAGCTCATGTTGTTCACCAGGATCACCGTGAGGTCTATGT
>CAZBUI010000102.1:0-7613 GCA_964495055.1 uncultured Candidatus Bathyarchaeia archaeon
CCACCGAGATCTACACTCTTTCCCTACACGACGCTCTTCCGATCTCATCGCCCCGCCCACGGAGCACCCGAAGGAGCCTCTGGATGTGCCACTCCTTCCCGTCGTTTCCCAGTATCCCTATCTTCACGCTGTTCACTCAGGCTCGGCGATGAGTATCTCGGCGTTGCCCCCTACGGCCAGGTCGCCCCTGTACCGCCTGAGGGGCTTGTCCAGGTACCGGAGAGCCTCGCCGACGTTTAACGTCTCCGCCAGCTGCTTGAGGTACAGCCTCATGAATGTGGGCGTATAGGTGGTGTCGTACACGTAGGTGGGCAGCAGCTCCTCCACGCCGCCGAAGCACGCCATGAAGCCGCCGTTCCCCTTGGCCTGGGCGCCCAGGCGTCTCCCGGCTCTGCCGAAGACCAGTATCTCGCCGCCGTTCATGTGGACGCCGGTGAACGGCGCCGTGTCGCCTTTAACGATGATCATGCCTCGCCTCATGAAGCTCGCTGTCTCGCTGCCGACGCCTCCGCCGACCACGATGCAGCCGCCGGTCATGCCCTCGCTGCTGCCGCGGTACGCGGCTCCCAGCAGGTGCCCGGCGTTCCCCTCTATGCGTAGCACGCCGCCCTTCATCTCGGCCCCGGCCCAGTCGGCCGCGCCGCCCTCGACGGTGAGCGTGCCACCCGCCATCTGGGAGCCCGTGTGCATCCCGGCGTCCCCCTTGACGACGAGCTTGCCGGCGTCCATGGTTGCGCCCATGTACTTGACGTGGGGGGCGTCGCCTTCCACCACGATCACCTGCTCGGCCGGGGTCTCCGCCACCTCGCCGCTCACGTCGAAGTGGTCCGCCAGCGTGAGCCTTACCTTGCCCTGGTAGACGTTGAGCCGCTGGACCTCGTTGAGCGTCTTACCCGCCACGGCGGTCGGTGATATTACCTCGGCCTCGACGGGTATCGCGGTGACCTCCTTGGGGACCAGCGTAAGCCTCTTCATCTCAGCCACCTCCCACGCAGTCCTTCAGGTGAAGCTGGTACTTGCCCAGCTTGCCCCCGAAGTTCACCGCCGTTATCCACTTCACTCCCTCGACCTTGGTGGCCGCCTCTATCCCGGCGCCCATCGCCTTCTTGACCGACGGCTCGTCGAGGCCGTTGAGCACCACCTCCAGCACCGAGTTGACACCCTCCGGCACCTGGCTGTCCTTAAGGCTGTGCTTTATGGCGGGGCAGAAAGGCGTGTTGGTTGAAGCCCTGAGGAACGAGTAGGTGGAGCCCACCTTGCTGCCGCTCCTGCACAGGCCGCCCGGGAAGGGCGTGATCACGTAGGGAACCTTCTGGATGGCCTCGATGGCCCTCTCGGACGCCTCCAGCGTCGCCTGCTCGGTCTCCCCCATGACGAGGAAGTTGCCGCCGGCCACCGCCTTCTTGGCGCCCACCTTCTCCTCGACCAAGAACTCGCCCTCCATAACCGGAATGCGCCAGAACCTCCGCCGAGCCTCCCAGCCGTCGCCCATGCGCATTTTCACCTGGTAGCCGTCGCCGAAGAACCGGACGCTCTTTCCGACGTCGATCATCGCGTCCGCCATCTCGGCCGGCAGGCCGTTGTACACGGCGGTGGTGGGGCAGGTTAGAACGCACTGGCCCAGCCTGTTGAGCAGAGGAGTCGCCAGCCTCTTCGCCGAGAACCCGAACACCATGACTGCGGTGCCGGGCCTCCCGTCCGGGCTCTCCTCGGCCGGTATCTCTGCCTCTATCCCTGCCTCGCAGTCGCACGCGATTACGCTAGTGGCGAACCCCGTCATCTCGGCGGCGGCCGTGTTGGCCCACTTCCTGCTGGCCGCGGTGATTATCAGCCGCGTACCCCACATGCCGAAGCCCTCGGCGAAGGTGTCCTCTATCTCAACGCCGTTAAGCCTGAAGCTCACTTCCATGCACCTCCCTGAGCCTTAACCACTCGTTGCGTGGGCAGGTACGCGTCCTCGACGGGGTAGTTCTTGAAGCTGACCGTGTAGTAGTTTTTGAAGTCGGCTTCAAGCTCCTTCACCAGCTCCTGCTCCAGCTCGGGCGGCGTATCCGCCTTAACCCAGTAGGTGGAGCCCAGCGGCGTGGAGGCCACCTCGCCGTCCTTTACCACTATCTCCCCTCCCTTTATCGTGTAGCTGGCCCGTCTGAACGCCCTCTCGATCTCGGCGTATTGGCTGGGCCTCCACTTTGAGGGGTCTACGTCGTATACGCTGACGTCCGCGTCCGCGCCGACGCTCAGGTGGCCTTTTTGTTTGAGGCCGAGGACCTTGGCGGTGGCGGCGCGGGTGACTATGGCCACCTCGTTGAAGGTGTACTCCCTGTAGTTGTTTGCGAGGCTGGTCTTCTTCATCACCGCCTTGTTGCTGTCCAGCATGGTGTCCGTGCGGGCCTTCCTGCTCATGAGCCACGCCAGGACCTTGGGGTAGTAGATGAAGGGGCCGCCGTTGGGGTGGTCGGTTGTCATGTAGACGCGCCACGGGTCCTTGACGAGGAGCGCTATCTCCAGGCCTATGCCCCACTGGATGGAGTTGGCGGGGTTGTTCTTCTTGAACGTGTACGGGACCACGCCGGCTCCGCCCTCCATCTCCACGTCGCTGTTCACCCACTTGTTGCCGGTGAGGCCCCACAGCCTGAACTGCCAAGGGCCGTCCCCGGTCATCGTGGTGGTGTCCGTGAATATCACCTGACCCATGTCCAGTGTGACGTGGGGGTGGCTGTTCACGTACTTGGCTATCCTGCCGGCGCCCGACTTGAGAGTCATCCAGCTGTCGCCGTCCAGGGCGTTGAACTGGCAGTGGACCACGTGCATCGTGTTCTTCCTGCCCTTCGCGGGCTTGACGCCGGCCACCGCGTCCATGGTGTCGACGGTGGTCTCCCAGTTCCCCGGTACCCCTAGGTTGTTGCAGTGGAGGTGGATGGTGTGTGGTAGCCCCAGCTCCTCGTTGGCCTTCGCCAGCATGGTGACCACCTGGCGCGGCGAGACGTCGAACCCCTCCACGTTGCCGTCCAGGCCGTCGACGTTGCGGCCCCACTTCCAGTTCTCCACGCCGCCGGGGTTGACGATCTTGACTGCGTAGCCCTTGGTCGCCTTGAGGAGCCACGCCATGAACGCCTTGAGCTTCTCCAAGTCGTTCTCCCTGACGTACTTGAGGGTGAAGTAGTTGTTCCCGAAGAGGGTGAAAGCCGTCTTGTCTATGATGGGGGTGTCGTTGAGCTCCTCGTGGACGTGCCTGGCGCCTATGGGCGGCATCGCGGCCTCCATCACCGAGGTGTACCCCATCTGGGCGTACCTGTAGCCGGTGACATAGGTGCTGGGGCAGCTGTACCCTACGCCGCCCCTGGTGACCTTGCTCCTGGGCACAGGGTCCTTCCGGTGGTCCTCAGGCCTCATGAGCCTGCCTATGTTTATCTTGCTTCCCGCGATGTGGCTGTGCACGTCGACGCCCCCCGGCATCACGGTCTTCCCCTTCGCGTCTATCACCTTGGCGCCCCTCTCCGGGAACTCCTCGACGACCTTGCCGCCGCTGAGGTGGATGTCCATTCGTTCTCCTTCGACGCCGTTCAGCGGGTCGTACACGTAGCCTCCCTTGACTATGATATCCGTCAAGCCGCTCATCCCCCCATCCTATTTATTATCATCTCAAGCACCTCCGCGTCCGAGTGCACGCCCTCCCTGGGCTCCACCAGCTTCCGGAGCCTCAGCGGGACGCCGTCCATCCTGTACGCGGTGCCCTCGGCCTCGACGCCCGCCGTCGCCACCGGTATGACCACCTTGCTGAGCATGGTGGTCGGCGTCACCTTGTGGTCCAGGGTCACCACGGGTATCTTGGCGAGGCCCCGGGCGGCGGCAGCGGGGAACGTAGAGACGGGGTCCGAAGCCATTATAAGCGCCGAGTCCGCCTCGCCCCTGGCGAGCATGTCTACGCTCGTGTACTCGCCCGGGTTGTACCGGGGGTAGCCTCTGCTGAAGTCCACGGCGTAGGGGTACCCCGTCTGCCACGTGGTCACCGTGTTGGCCCCCGCCACGTTGTAGTGGCCCCTCATGGGTGTGAGGAGGAACTTGGTGTGGTTGTTCAGCTCGGCGACCAGCCCCACGGCGGCGTCTATGTTCATGTGACGGCCCTCGCTCTGGGTGAGCCCCAGCCCGAAGAATATGATGCCGAACCTGGCTGCCTTCATCCTCTCCGCGAGCTCCACCACCTTCCCGGATGGCACCCCCGCGACGCTCTCCGCGGATGGCTTGTGGCCCCTCACCGCCGCCCTCAGCGCCTGGAGGAGCTCGAAGTCCCTGTTGGGCTCCACCTTCACGTACTCGTCCGCCATCCGGGCGGTTCCCGTCATCTTTATGTCCACCGCGACGATGTGTCTGTCCTTCCTGCCGTTGGGGATGAACCTGCCCGTAGCCATCACTGAGTACCTGAGCATGTGACGTAGGTGGGCCTGGGACGGGTTGCTGCCCCAGAATATCACGAGGTCGGCCCTGTTCTTGACCTCCCCTAGGGTGGTCTTGGACTCGCCCACCTGCTGGAGGGCGAGGATCGTGGGGCCGTGGCAGACCGACGAGGTGTTGTCGATGACGCCGCCGGCCAGCTCCGCGAGCTCCACGGCCTTGGCTATGGCCACGCACTCGGTGGAGCTGAGGCCGTACATAAGGGGCCTCCGCGCCGTCGATAATATGTCGGCGGCGGCGTCAACTGCCTTCTCCAGCGGCACCTCTACTCCGTCCACGGTCGGGGCCTTCAGCCTGTTCTTGTCGTGATTGAGGAACTTGCTCCGGGATATGGCGCAAGCGTTCCGGGCCTGCGTCACGTGGCCATCCTCCACGGTTATCTCCAAGTCGTCACAGAGGCAGCCACAGAACGGGCACACAACGTCGGTGAAGACAGTCACCTGTCGCCGCCTCCCAAGCTCTTCACGAGCTCCTCTATGGACTTGACCCTGTCCTTTGAGGGAGCCACCGTGGCGTCTAACGCCTTGAACATGGGCATCCCGGTGCCCTCCGTCTCGTAACCGTAGACCTGGTTCGCCCACATGCCGTAGGGGAAGAAAGCCATGCCGGCCTCCAGCTCGCTGGAGGGTTTCCAGTTCACCACGACTGAGCCGTGCCTCGTCTCCACGGTAACCGTGTCTCCCTCCTTGAGCTTCATCTTAGCCGCGTCGTCAGGCGAGAGCTGGATGTGGTTCACGCTTTTGACGTAGCTCTCCGAAGTCTTCCCCTCCTCGAGGCCCACTCCCTGCAGGGCCGTCCTCCCCGAGACGAGGGTCACGTTCAGCTTTACCACCTTCAGTGTCTCCGTCTAGATCATCACCGAGCTCTTTATGATGTCGCTGTTCACTTCCCCGTGGGTGAACGTGGCGCCGGTCTTGGCGCACGTCAGCGTGATGGCGGCGGGCGCGAACAGGGCTGGGTCTATCTTGGTGAAGTCGAAGTCTACTGCCTTGTATATCTCGTAGCTGGTCTTGCCGTAGTCGCCGCAGTTGCTGGAGGGCGCCTTCTCCGCTATCTCCTTGAGCTTCTCCTCGTCCTCGTCCACGACGTAGCTGGTGACGCCGCCGTAGGTGAGGGCGTCCTCGGCCCTCCCCATGGCCTTCCCCATCTCGGTGTGGACGGGCATCACAGGCGCGTATCCCGCCCCGTACAGCACCTTCTTGAGGTCCAGGCCCAGCACGTCGAGCCTGAACAGCCCCGTCTCCACGATGCGCCCGGATATCTGGATCATCCCCGCCATGGAGGTCGTGGAGGTCAAAACCATGTAAACGTTCTCCGGGGCGACTCCGCATCTCTCGGCGATGTAGTGCGCCGCCGAGTCCGGGGGCTTCTCCTCGGTCTCGAGAAGTATAACGGCGACGTCCGCCTCGTCCTTGTACCCTATCTTCTTGTAGACGTCCTTGGGCTTCAGCGCCAGCGCCCTGGCGGGGCCGGAGCCGTCGGCCGTGTAGCCATCAGGCTTTATCCTCCAGCCCGCCAGCTGGGCGCCGAACAGGGCCACGGCCGGGTGGTCGGTGGATATGACAACCGTCGGCAGCTTCAACCCGCCGTAGTCGGCGTACCCGAGCCCGGCTGTGCCCGCTCCCCCCATGGCTATGCGGGTGGTCATGAGGCCGGCCTCGTATCCGCCGTGAGCCTCCAGGCCCGTGTCGATGACCGTCGCCCCCGAGGGCAGCTTCTCGACGGTAACCCTGTAGTACTCTGGACTCACCATCAACTCTTCGACATGTTTCAGAGCCAGCTTGTTAATGCTCAGCATGATCAAACACTGAAGATAGTCGGCTTGGAAAATATATAAAACATTTACATTAATTATCAGGGCCCCTCGACGTAGTCCACCACGAGGTCCTCCTGGGTCAAGACGAAACGTGTGACTCCCTCCGTCTCGACCCTCTCGACACAGAAACCATGTTCAAGCATCCTCATATGCCACTCCAGGGTCTCGGCGTCTACGCCGAGATGCTCCACGAGGCTCTCGATGGTTTCGTCCCCCTCCTTGAGGGCTCTGAGTATGCTGCGTCTTAGGGAGGGGTTCACGGCGCGGAGGTATCACCTATGCCTGTCCCTGGTCTCCTCCATGGAGCCTGCTATGGTTTTGCTCTCGCCGCCCGACATGCTCCCTTCCCTATCGGCCTTTAAGGACTATGAACTCCTTCACCAGCATCCGTTTCAGAGGGTCGGAGATTAGCTCCTTATCGGGGTGTTCTGTGGACACGAGTATGGCCGTGTCAAGGCGTTTGTCGCTACCAGCTACTGCCACGAAATCATCCTCGGCGAGCCCCTGTTTGACGGCTATGGCCGCGACCTCAAGAGCCGCCTTGACGCCGGGGCCGAACATCAGAAGGGTCTCCCTCATCTCACGGTTGTCCTGGATGGGGAGGTCGGCCTTCTCCACGGCGGCGATCTTCATCTTCTTCATGGTCTTCTTCACGTCGCCGCTGTACGTGAACTCGGTGACGCTTACAACGGACGCCGCGCCGCCGAGGGCCTCGGACAGCTGTATCGCGGACTTGCCCATGGTGCTCCCAACGACCACCGTTGACGCTCCAGACTCCATGACCCTCTTCTTCACGGCCTCGAAGACCAACGGGTTCTTCACCGCCTTGGTGACGTAGAGGGTGGGCTTCTCAGAACTCATTTAAAGGTCACATAGATTATCGCTGTAATGTCGTTATAGGTTTTTCCAGCGGGTGCTCATGGATACACGTCGATACAGAACCTGGTTTTTCGCGGGAGGAAAACGTCCTGCACCATCGTTTTCCGCTATTATTTTAAATTTAAAATAGAACATGTTTATTCTATACAGCGAGGGATGCCTTGTGTACTCGCCCATCGACCCGGAGTTCTGCGACCTCCCGTGCAGGGTGCTCATGGACCGGAGAGTGCCCACCGTTGAAGCCTCGGAGCGGCTCACGGGCATAGTCAGAAGACTCATGGAGAACTACCACGGCGACGTGATCGCTGTTGACCAAGGCGAGCCCATAGGGTGCTTCAACTTGTTCGACGCCGTGAGGTGGCTCACCGAGCCCGAGGTGCATCCAAGCGACATATGCGTGAGGGACGTGGTATGCATCCCGGTGATCTCCGTGGACATAGAGAACACGGTGGAGGAGGCTCTGGGC
>CAZBUI010000103.1:0-7554 GCA_964495055.1 uncultured Candidatus Bathyarchaeia archaeon
AGGACCGGCTGGGAGGCGGGCCGCGTTGAACGTCGCCCTCTACGGCTTCATGGGCGTCGGCAAGTCTGCTATAGGCAGGGCCCTGTCGGAACGGCTCGGCTACGGCTTCGTGGACATGGACGAGGTCATCGAGAGCCGCGCCGGAATGAAGATCAAGGATATATTCGCCGCGGAAGGCGAGGAGGGGTTCAGGGAGCTGGAGAAGGCCGCGGCCAAGGAGCTGGCAGGCAAAAATCGCCACGTCATAGCCTGCGGCGGCGGAGCCATTCTGGACCCGGAGAACGCCGAGGCCCTGAGAAAAAGCTCCGTCCTCGTGCTCCTCACGGCTTCCATCAACGAGATACTGGAGAGGACGCGGAGCAGCGACGAGCGGCCCCTCCTCAACGTCGAGGACACACGTATCGAGGCCGAAACGTTGCTGAGAAAGAGGATGCCCCGATACTTGGAAGTAGCCGACCTGATCATAGACACCACGGACGCGTCGCCTGCGCAGCTGGCGGACGAGATAACCGCGGCGCTGGAGGGATGCCTTGAAGATAGTGATTAGTCCGTCCCAAGCGAGGGGCCGGGTGGAGGCACCCCCATCTAAAAGCGTGACCCACAGGATGGTTACCTTGGCCGCGCTCGCGGAGGGAACCACGACGATAAGAAACCCGCTGGAAAGCGACGACACCCTGGCGACGCTCAACGCGGTGACTATGCTCGGCGCCAAAACCAAACGCAACCAGGACGACTGGACCGTCGAGGGGGGCAGTCTCACGGCGCCGGGTAAAGCCATATACTGCGGCGAGTCCGGTACCACCATCAGATTCACTACAGCCGTGTCCGGCCTCGTGGACGGCCCCGTGAAGCTAACCGCAGGCCCATCGTTGTCGAGGAGACCCATGGGGCCTCTCCTGGACGCCCTGAACAGCCTGGGCGTCGAAGCCTACAGCGAACACGGCCACCCGCCCATCACCGTACACGGGAAAGGAGGCATCGACGGCGGGGAGGCGACGCTCCCCGGAGACGTGAGCTCCCAGTTCGTCTCGGCGCTGTTGCTGGCCGCCCCCCTGATGAGGCGCCCCCTCACGGTACGGGTCACCACCCCCCTACAGTCCTGGCCCTACGTACAGATGACCATGGACGCCATGGAGTTCTTCGGCGTCAAGGCGGAGTCGTCCCCGGGGAGGGACGAGTTCACCGCACCCACCGCCAAGTACCAGCCCTCAGACGTGAACGTCGAGAGAGACTGGTCTTCGGCGTCCATGCTGCTGGCCGCCGGCGCCCTCGGCGGCGAGGTGACCGTGGGGAACCTAGACAAGGGGAGTAGCCAAGCCGACACCGCGATACTTGGCTTTCTGTCCAGCATGGGCGCCGAGCTAACCGTCAGAGGCAGCGAGGTGACCAGCAGAAAGAGCCGGCTGGAGGCGGTGAACCACGACTTCTCGGACCACCCCGACCTGTTTCCCATAGCAGCGGCCCTCTGTAGCGTAGCGGATGGAATCAGCACCCTCACCGGCCTAGAACGGCTGAGGCTCAAGGAGTCGGACAGGGTGGCCTCCATGACGGAGGGGCTTAAGAGGATGGGCGTCAAGGTTGCCATGGAAGACTCCTTGGTCAAGATAACCGGGGGGACGGTGAGGGGCGCCGAGGTGAACCCATACAGCGACCACCGCATAGCCATGAGCCTAGGGGCCTTGGCCCTGGCCGCGGAAGGGGACACGACGATCCAGGACGCCGGGTGCGTCACCAAGTCGTACCCCGGCTTCTGGGGCCACTTGGAAAGGCTCGGCGTAAAAATCAGGAGGAAACACGATGAGTAACACCATAGGCAGACTCTACAGGGTCACATGCTTCGGGGAGAGCCACGGCAGATGCGTGGGCGTGGTCGTGGACGGGTGCCCCGCAGGCCACAGGGTAGACACAGAACAACTACAGGCCGAGCTGGACCGCAGGAGGCCCGGGCAAAGCAGCGTATCCACCCAGCGCAGCGAGGAGGATAAGGTCGAGGTCCTCTCGGGGGTCTTCAACGGCTTCACCACCGGGGCGCCCATCTGCATGCTCGTCTGGAATCGGGACACGGACCCCACACGGTACGAGGAGCGCAGATGGACGCCGCGGCCCGGCCACGCAGACTACGCCGCGGAGAAGAGGTACGGCGGCCACCAGGACTACAGGGGAGGCGGCCGGTTCTCGGGCAGGATAACCGCGGGCTACGTCATGGCGGGCGCCCTCGCCAAGCAGGTCCTCGCAGCCACCCACGGCATAGAGATCCTGGGCTATACATACCAGATAGGCTCACACACGGCCCCCGACGTGACGCTCGAACAGGCTAGGGATAACATGGATTCGAACCCCGTCCGGTGCCCGGATCCCAACACCGCCAGAATGATGGAGGAGGCGATACAGGGGGCGCGGGACGAGGGGGACAGCCTGGGTGGAGCCGTGAAATGCATGGTGCTCAACGTCCCCCCCGGCGTAGGGCAGCCCGTCTTCAACACCCTCGAGGGAGACTTGGCCAAGGCCCTGTTCAGCATCCCGGCGGTGAAGGCCGTGGAGTTCGGCGCCGGCAAAGCGCTGGCATCAATGAAAGGCTCGGAGAGCAACGACCCCTACACGATCGTCGGGGGCAGGGTTGAGACATCGTCCAACAACATGGGCGGTGTGCTGGGCGGCGTCTCCACGGGTGCCCCCGTCGAGTTCACCGTCACGTTCAAGCCCACCCCCAGCATATCCAAGCCTCAGCAGACAGTAGACCTCAAGACCCTGAAGGAAACCACTATAACCGTTGAGGGGAGGCACGACCCCTGCATAGTACTCAGGGCGGTGCCCGTCGTGGAGAGCGTGGCCGCTACGGTCATCCTCGACCACATGATCCAGAGGGGCTACGTCCCACAGGTGATAGGTGAGACACAGTGAGCTACGAGAAAGAGATAGCCCCGCTGAGGATAGAGATCGACAGGCTCAACGACGAGATACTGGATAAACTACGTGAACGAGTCGAGGTCGCTCTCAGGATAGCCGAGGTGAAGAAGAGGCACGGCATGCCCATAGTGGACAGCAGCCGGGAGGAGAAAGTCCTAGACCACGTGGGCGGCCTGGCAGCTGACCGGGGGCTGGACCCGGAGGCTGTGCGGTGGGTGTTCAGGGAGATCATCGACCTCTGCGTCGAGGCCGAGGAGAAGACACGGTAGAAGCCCGGCCACCCAACAACACCATGTGTACGCTTCATATGACTAAGCAAAAACCACGTATTGAATATGGGTGAGAGTAGGCCGTTCTAATCGTTGGGCTTTATGATTACCTTGAGCCCCTCTTGGTTGGACACTATGTCGAAGCCCTTCTTGGTCTCTTCAAGCGGCAGCCTGTGGCTGATGAGGGACTTCACGTCCACGATGCCCTTCGAGATGAGCTTGAGGGCCGTCGTGAAGTCGTGGGGGGTGAAGTCGTGGCTTCCCGTGATCTTGAGGTGCTTGTAGTGCGGCACGTTCGGGTCCACGGGTATCTCGGCCTTCGGGTAAGTCCCGGCGAATATGTTCAAAGTGCCGTCCAGATCAAGCACGTCCAGTCCGTTCTTGATGGGCACCGGGTGCCCCACGGCCACAATCGCGGCGTTCACGCCACGCCCGTCCGTCAAGCCGAGTATCGTCTCCACAGTGTCCTGCTCCCCCGCGTTGATGATGTCGTGGGCGCCCAGCTTCTTGGCCACCTGCAGCCGGTCCTCCTTGAGATCCACCGCGATTATTCTGGCGCCCCGCACCTTGGCGAGCTGCATTAGCTGGAGCCCTATGGGGCCGCATCCGATGATGGCTACGTCGTCCCCGACCTCTATGTTGCTCTGATGGATGCCGTTGATGCAGCAGGCCAGCGGCTCCGAGAACGCGGCCTCCTCGTAGGTCAGGTTGTCAGGCATCTTCCTGTACACCGGGTCCGTGGCCTTGCTGTACTCGCAGAATCCGCCGCTGAACCCCCGCCACTCCGGGGTCTCGGCCTTGAGGCAGAAGTTGTAGAGCCCCTTCCTGCAGTAGTAGCAGACGCCGCAGGTGTTCCTCCAGTCCCTCACTATCCTGTCGTCGACCTCGACGCCCTCCACGTTGTCTCCTACCTCGACGACTACTCCCACCGACTCGTGCCCCGGTATCCTCGCACGTTCTAGTTTCCCTTGCCTGTTGTAGCCGCGGACATCACTCGGGCATATGCCGCACGCCATAACCTTGAAGGCGATCTCACCCTCGTTCGCGACCGGTTTCTCGACTTCTTCGATCCTCAGATCCTTGTAACCATAAAGCATGGCTGCTTTCATCTATATCATCACTCTACAATGGGTGGAAATGATCCTTTTTTAAGGTACCTACTTTTCTACTAGCAAACAAGGTTTAGAGAAAAATAAACACATGGTGTATACAGATAAATATGTCATACTCCACTAACATCTTCTTCTACATGATAATTAACAACTTTTCTATAGTTATTAACTATCTTTTCAATGATTTTACTAATGGCATTAAAAGGATCTCATAAAAACGTGATTGATAAAGAAGATATGAAAAGAGGTTCTTATTCCTCGATCATCTCGACGTTAGCCCTGGGCACGACGACCCGACGCCCATCATCAAGCTCAGCCTCGAGAACCCGGACCTGTGACTCGGTCTCAACGGTCTGAAGCTCGACGGGGAGATCGACGATACGCCCGATGGCCCCGAAGTAAGGGGGCCCTATGACTCTCACCGGCAGGCCTGGCCTAAGCCCCTCCATGTGCAGTTCCTCGTCCTCGACTATGTCGCCTGAATCTTCATTGGGTATGATTATCTCTGGTCTGATTACCCCTGCCCTGATCTGCGTCGCGCCGTTGATACAGGTTAGTTCGCCTTCAAACTTCCTCAGGAACTCTAGGGTCTTTGTGGCCATCGCCATCTTGCCGAACCCCTCTGTCAGTATCAGGGTTAGCCCCATTTTTTCTTCGCCGGTGATAGCGACTCCGATCTCGTAGCCCAGGAAGCTGGAGAGGTCCGCGTCACGTATCCCGCCGACTATTATTCCCTTGACCCCAATCTCAACGGCTTTCTTGATTGTTGGGTATTCTACGATGGAACCGCCCACGATGATCTTTCCGGCATGTTCCTCGGATATCTGATCCTCGGTCAACTCTTCATCCTCGGATTCGCAGATTATCTCAAGCTCACCGTGGGTTTCCCCGCCGATCCCGAAGATTCCCTGCATGTATGCGGCCGGGGTCTCGATCACGACCCCTTCATTGGGTATTATCTCTGTCACGGTCCCTGGGATGTAGGCTTTGAGTGTTAATGGAATCGAGGGCTCTCTCAGAAGGCACTGACCGGTGACGTCTGATATGTACTCTATCGACCCTTCACACGGTACTCTGCACTCTCTCTGGAAGAGGCCGAAGAAGGTTTTTCTCTGTGCGATCACCTCACCGGCTTCGCATTCATCGCCCACTTCCTTCAACATGTATTGAGAGAGGCCGAGAGACTTCCTTTTTTCTTCATGTACACCTGCGCTTGACTCTAGCTCCAAAATGGTGGCGAGGTTTAAGACATTGACCTTCCCTGGGAGGCTGGTCATGGCAACTTCAGAGTCGTAGTCGACTTTGTCTCCTTTCTCCACTAGAACTTCTCCAACTATTGGAAGTTTCCTGACTTTAGTAACAAGTGTCTCCTCTTTTCTCTTCAAGCCCGGAGTATAAGCCATTGCCATACATGTTACCCCCTTAGTCGTCCTCCAAGACGTTCTCTGGATAAGCTTCGAGGTTAGTGAACCATTCACGAAGCTTCATACGTCGAGCATCACCGTCCTCGGGAAGATCAACGGGTCTACCTCTTGCATCGATTAGGATACCAACGACCCCGCCTTCAACCGTTATCTTAAATCTCCTCTCTCCTCCTTCCTTGGTTGAAAGGCTGAAAGGAGAGGAAACCCTTCCCTCTATCTCGGCGGTTTTACCTTCCTCCAACTCTATCTTTTCTATAGCGCCATACTCGACTTGTTTGTCAACGACTTCTCCGTCAGGTAAAGTGATTTTCAGACTAGCGACATCCTTACCATAATCATTCGCAGATAACTTACCGCTGAATGCTAGACAAGTGCCCAGTCTAATTAGACAGTCTTTTTCGAAGATTTCTAAAGCAGCCTCCCGGTGAACCGTCGAAAGGACGCCTAAATGAGGAATCATGAAAACACTGTCTTGGAATAGTTTGGTGACGCCCTCCACCCCGAAGCCGTCTATAAGGTTTAACATGGATTGAACTCTTCTCGGCGCGTGTGAAAGTAATCCGCCTGTGCCGCCCACCCACTCAACCTTTGTCATGTCTATGTAAGTACCTGTCCTGATCTGTGAACCCAGTCTTTCCTCTATGGACTGGTCTCTTCTAGCGCCAAGAAGCGGTCTAGCTATCAACTTGTGATGTTCAAGACCCAGTCTGAGGGCTTCTCGTGCGACGGCGTGCTCCACAATAAGCTGCTTAAGCGTTTGAGGGATCGTTGTAGGCCGGATCATCTTGTTCCTAAGTCTATCCCGTACATCGGCTCTATCTATTTTGAAAGGTATCCATCGCATGATGTTCTCCAAGCCCGTCTCCTTGAGAACGTTGCATATGCTGTAGCTCATTCCAAGGTTGGCGCTTACGCTACGGACGAACTTGTTGTCATAGTGAGAATACACATTCGTTGTGGCGCCCCCAAGCCCAACTCCTATCAGGTTAGCTTTCTGATCCTGCGCGAATGTCCTGAACATCGCTCCTTCGCCTGCAGGGGTCGGCATAATGGGTACCGGTGTCCATTTCATCAATTTGTCGTATCCAGGAGCGTGAGACATGACGTGTTCCATGAATAGTTGGTGCACGGCGCTTCTCGCGGGTTCAGGGTTTTCGATCTCCAGAGTTGGTCGAATGTTATCGACTATTTGGAGAGCGAACTGTTCACCCAGAAGCTCCTCGATCTGGGATCTTACGTATTTGTTACCAGCGTATACGATGGGGATCTCGTACATGGCTCCCAAACGGTGCCGCGGGCTCGCCGCCTTTATGAATTCTGCTAACTCGACGATGTGTGACACGCTGCCTCCGTCAACTCCTCCCGCCAACAGAATCATGTCCGGCCTCAGGAAACGCATCCTCTCTATCTTCTCCCAAGGCTCACGGCCATCGTCTATAGCTAGAACGTCCATCACTATTGCGCCGGCGCCCAGGGCGGCTCGTTCAGCGCTCTCAGCCGTCATGGTTCTTATGATACCCGCTACCTGCATCTGCAAGCCCCCGCCCGCGCTGCTGGTGGTGATGTAAAGATCGACTCCCTCGTCTTCGCCTCGGGAGGGGGTGATTATTCCCTCCGGAGAAAGAAGCTTGTGACCGGTGAGTTCTTCAACCTCCCTGACGGCGTTGCGGACGCCTAGGGTCACGTCTTCGTAGGGTGCTTCGACGGTTGTCGGGGCTTCACCGCTTGTCACATATCTGTACTCGTTGTCTATCTTTTTGAAAAATCTAGCCTTACTCGTAGTGCTACCACAATCAGTTGCTAGAATTACCTTAATATCGTTGAGATCCATGGTCACGGCAG
>CAZBUI010000104.1:0-7531 GCA_964495055.1 uncultured Candidatus Bathyarchaeia archaeon
AGTTGGCGGAACCGTACTCACCCCCGAGACGATCATCGAGAACGGCGTGGTCCTGATCAAAGACGGGAAAATAGTCGGCGTAGGGAGGGACCTAGAGATGCCCCAGGACGCCTGCATCATAGACGCCAAGGCCAAATACGTGACGCCGGGCCTCGTGGACGGCCACTCGCACATCGGCATGGTGACCGACGGCACCGAGTGGGACGATTCAGACGTGAACGACTTCTACGGTCCAGTCACGGCCCAGATGAGGGCCATCGACGCCATCAACCTCTACGACGGAGGCTTCGACGAGGCCCTGAGCGGCGGCGTTACAACCGTCTACACCGGCCCCGGAAGCTCGAACATATTCGGGGGAATTGGGGCGATAGTCAAGACCCACGCAGAGAGGAGGGAGGAAATGGTGATCAAGGACTTCGCCAGCGTCAAGATGGCCCTGGGCCCCAAGAGGTCAAGGGAGACGAAGACGAAATCCCCCTACCCGACGACCAGGATGGGTGCCGTCGCCCTGGCGAGGTCGACGCTACGGAGGGCGAGAGACTACGTCGACGGAAGACTGGATCCAGAAAGCCTCGACGGCGACGAGAAGATGGTGATGGAGCATCTTTCGGAGCTACTGAGGGGTAACGTTCCGGCCCACATACACACCTCCAACATGCCAGACGAGATCCTTGCGGCTGTCAGGCTGATAGAGGAGTTCAAGATCACAGCGACGATAGACCATGGATTCGGCTCGGAGCACTACGCCGATCTTCTCGCTGAGAAGGGCATACCGGTTATCTACGGCCCGGTGATGATGACCAAGAAGAGAGCCGGGTCAAGGTACATCTCCGATAAGACGCCCGGGATACTCTCCTCCAGGGGCGTCAAGACCTCGATAATGACAGATGCACCACTTATACCAGGGAAGAATCTCCTCCTATCCGCCATCATAGCGGCGAAGAACGGAATGGACCCGGTCGAGGCCCTTAAGGCAGTCACCATCAACCCGGCGGAATCCATCGGCATAGGGGATAGAGTTGGGAGTATTGAGCCCGGCAAGGACGGAGACTTGGCAATCTTCTCAGGACATCCTCTCAAGGTGAAGAGCGTCGTCGAGAAGGTACTCATCAACGGTGAGATAGTGTACCGAAGATGAACTGATAGATCGATCTGTACGATCCCTCTTTCTTTTTTTTGAGGCCCTACGAGTTATAATAAAGAAAAAGGGTTGACTCACGCTTCATTCAGATATCTGTCGAACCACCTGAGTATGTGGCGTAGACGCTCTGTCCTGTGCTTCGGCGTCCCTATGCCTATCATGACGTGGCTCTCGCCAGGGAACCTGACGAACTCTACCTCCCTGCCCAGCCTCTTCAGGCCGGTGTAGAGCTGCTCCGACTGCTCCATGGGGCATCTATGGTCCTGCTCGCAGTGGGTGAGGAGGAGCGGCGTCTCGATGTTCTCGATGTAGTGGATCGGGGACTGCTCCAGGTAGAACTGGGTGTCCTTCCATGGGGTCTTGGCCCTGGATATCTCGTGCCCCATCCAGCCGATGTCACTCGTCCCCCAGGCGCTGTACATGTTAGTCAAACTGTTCCTAGAGACGGCGGCCTTGAAGCGGTTGGTGTGGCCGACCAGCCAGTTGGTCATGTAGCCCCCGTAGGAGAGCCCCGTTACCCCCAGCCTCTCCTCGTCGATGAAGGGGTATTCCTTTATCGCGTAGTCTAGGGCCTCCATGATGTCCCTGGAGTCCAGGACGCCCCACAGGCCGTAGACGGGCGCCGCGAAGGCCTCACCGTAGCCCGTGCTGGCCCGGGGATTGGTATATATTACGACGTATCCGTGGCTGGCCAGCGTCTGGTACTCGTGATTGAAGCTGTAGCTGCACATCCCGTGGGGTCCACCGTGAATCTCAAGAATCGTGGGGTACTTGACGCCTTCCTCGAAGTTCATAGGCTTAACTATCCAGCCGTGGACGTCCAGACCCTCACTTGTCTTGACCCAGAACTCCTCGGGCTCGCTCAACTCGACCCCGTCGTATTCCGCGTTCATGTGGGTGATCTTCCTCAAGCCAGACCCGTCCTTCACCCATAACTCGTGCGGAGTGACGTTGTCCGTGGCAACGAAGACCACCTTGGTGCCAGAGTCGACGACGTTGAACCCACTCACCGTGAACTTCTCGTTGGTGAGGAGATCTATATCCTTCGTGACGACGTCAACCTTGTAGATGTTGGTCGATCCCTTGTTTGGGGCGGTGAAGAAGATGCTCCTCGAGTCCGGGCTCCAGATCAAGCCCATGGTCCACGTACGGATGGACCTGTCGAGGGCCTCAGTGAGGTTAATCGGCTTGCCACCCTCTGAAGGTATGACCCAGACACAGTTGTTCTTGTATATGTCCTTGTTTAGGTCGCCAACAACCCTGCCAGAGAAGGCCAAGTGCCGCCCATCAGGGGACCAGGCCAACGAAGCTACTCTTCCGACATCCCATTTCTCGCCCTCCCAAATGAGGAGGGGCTCACCCTTATCGAGACTCATGCTGTAAATCTTTTGGAAGTAGTGAGCACGAATCACGTCCTTGGGTGGATCAATGTCAGTAACCATGGCGATCCGTCTTCCATCGGGAGACCAAGACGCCGAGCTGATGTCAAAATCCCCGTCTGTGAGCTGCCTAACCTCCCCGTCTCTGAAGGAGGCGACGAACAGGTGGATCCTCTCACCATCGAATATGCCACGGCCATCCCATTTGTAGTCTATCCGCCGGATTATCGTCACATCGCTATCCTCGGCCTTCTCACCCCTGAAGACCTTAGAGAAGAAGAGTATGTGCTTCCCGTCTGGAGACCACTCTGGACTCTGTACCCCACCATCGATATTGGTGAGCCTCCTCGCCTCGCCGCCGGAGGAGGGCATGATCCAGAGCTGCATCTTTCCTTTAGCCCTTTCCTCTTTGCCAGAGACGGGTCTATCGGATAGAAACAGAACGTGTCTCCCGTCTGGAGACCATCGAGGGTTTGAATCACGCCCAATACCAGAGGTGAACTGATATGGCTCCCCTCCATCAAGGGGTAGTTGCCAGATGTTGCTCTCGTAGCGATCCTTTTCAAAATTTATTTTCGATAGTGTAAAAAGTACCTTATCGCCTTCAGGTGATGCTTGGGGATCGGCGACCGGCTGATTCGGTAAAAGCGGCAGAATGGTGTAATCTTCTAACCTTTTCATAATGATCTTTATATTAATAGTAATGATGTTTAAGAAATTTATGAGGAAAATTCCTCAAAAAAACATCATATTTAAACAGGCACCTATTGGACCTCCCTTGCTCTAGGGCCGGTAATACCCCCGCTATAGGGAAGGCTGAGATAAGTTTCTCTTAAACAATGGGAAATCTTAAGAAGCGGCGACGCGCCCCGCGCTAGAAACCCTAAAAACCGTGAAGGCACTAAGCTATACGACGATTTTTATGTTTTATACTCTGTGGACTATCAATTAGTGGTCTGAACCCATCCCCCTGTTACCCCAACCTCCCCTACATGTTGACCAGCATATTGTAGAGAGCCACCTCACCGGCCAGCTCCAACGCGATGCAGCCCAGCCTCCGACCTTCACCTTGACGCCTGTGGAGTCCAGTGCATTGGTGGCAGGGTCGTTGGACTTGCTGAGGTGCCTGTGGGGGTCGACGGGTAGGCGCTGGATGCGTTTCCTGATGCCGTTGCAGTCGGCCTCGGGTAGCTCGGGGACCAGCCTGTGTAGGGCTCTCGTGTATCCTTCTAGTTGCCGATAGGGCATCTGGTAGAGGCAGCGGACGGCTGCGAGGAGCTGGATGTAGCTGTTCGCTAGCCTGAAACGGGGGCCGGGTCTGCTTGTCCTCTCTTCGAGTTTTTTTCGTGGTTTCCGAGGGATTCAGTGTCCAGAATGAGTTCGCCTCGTCTCATGAGCCTCTCGTCGACTGCTTTCCAGTCCATTGTTATGAGATATGCCTTGTTTGATAAGTTTTCCTGATAGTCCACAATGCACCTTATTGCCGTCATGTGATGGTATTAAAGATATATCCGAGTGACGTGAAAAGGGAGGCATGGGAAAAAATTATCCAGCGCCCTGTGGCCTCGATTGCTACAATTGCAGTGCCTACGAGGCCACCCGTGACGAGGACGAGGAACGGCTCAGAATATTAGCCGAGAAATGGTCGGACGAAGAACACACGTACAGCGGAGACGATATCCGCTGCTTGGGGTGTTACTCCACCACCCTCTATAAAGGCTGTAGAGCCTGTGAGGTGAGGGCCTGTTCGGTGAAGCGGGGACACGATAATTGTTCTCAATGTGGCGAGTACCCTTGCGGTAAATTGATGAATGAATGGATTTCCTGGAAGACTGTGAGTTGGGTTCAAGCAAAAAATTACCTCGATGGGCTTCTGGGTGAAAAGTCTTGAGTAAAACCGTTTTGGGTGTCCGATTAAGATCAGCTGTGCCTGAAGACGCTGTGGTCGCTTGCTGTGGTCTGAAGTGTGGCGAGTGTGACTTGAAGAATATGCTGGTCAATGAGGAGGCCGCTGAGAGGACTGTGGGCTGGTTCAGGGAGAAAGGGTGGCTCTCGGACACTGAAGGTCTGGATGATGTGTTTCAAAAAGGAATGTACTGCACTGGGTGTCTGGGAGATAGAACGACTCACTGGTCACCGAACTGCGAGATACTTGTATGCTGTGCAGACAATAAGAAGCTTGCAAACTGCTCACAATGCACCGTTTTTCCGTGTGAGCTGCTAACGAAGCGAGCGGAGAATAATGAGAGATACAGAAAAGCCCTTGAAAAACTCAAGACCTGAGAGAAGAGAACTCGTTTTAATTCTATAGGTTTGTTTTCTTCTCTGAATAGCATTTATACTGAGTGCATATGCCTTTTATGTGAAACAGGTTATTCAGTTGTTATTCTATCAATAACAGCTGTTTGAGTTCATACATGTCTTCCACGATCATGTCGGGTTGCACCTCCATCAGATGCTCCCAGCTGTGGTAGCCGGTCAATATACCCACCGTCTTGACTCCCGCCTCCACCCCCGCCTTGAGGCCGAAGGCCGTGTCGTCCACGAAAACCGCGCGCCCCTTATCGACGCCGAGCCTCTCCAGGGTGTAGTGGATCATGTCGGGGGCGGGCTTGGCGTTGGGCACGTCCAGGAACCCCACGACCAGGTCGAAGACGTCGATGACCCCCAGGACCCTCAGTATCCGGTTTGCCTCGCTGCTGGTCTTGTTGGTGGCCACGCTCTGCCTGTACCCCAGCTCCTTGAGGCATCTCAGCGTCTCCTCGACGCCGGGCAGCAGCCTGATCAGGCCCGGGTCCCCAGCCTGGAAGTGGTGGATGTACCTGTCCCGGAGCCTCCAGGCCTCTTCCCTCAGCTCCTCGGGCAGCACCCTCTCCAGGACCTCGACGAGGCTGACGCCTATGAGGCTCTTCACCTCGTCGTCGCAGCTGTCCAATCCCACCTCCCGGAGGGTCAGCCTGAAGGCGCCTAGTATGGCTTCCGTGGCGTCGATGATCACGCCGTCGAGGTCGTAGATGATGAGCTCGACGCCGCAAAGCATACCCCTCAATGCTCCGGGCGGCTTAAACCCGTTTCGCAGCCAAGGTATAATAACGTCGCCTCCGGAGACAGATCCGTCACTCTAGGTGGATCGATTGACCGAGATGAACCAAGTCTGGAAGTGTGAGGTCTGCGGCAACATCGTCGAGGTGCTCCACGCCGGCGTGGGCCAGCTTGTGTGCTGCGGCCAGCCCATGAACCTCATGGAGGCCAGGCTCACCGAGGCGGAGGGCTACGAGAAGCACCTCCCCGTCATAGAGCAGGGCGACGGCGTCGTCAAGGTGAAGGTGGGCAGCGTCCCGCACCCCATGATGGAAAACCACTGGATAGAGTGGATAGCCCTGGACACCGACAGGGGCGTCCACAGGAAGTATCTGAAGCCCGGCGACGAGCCCGAGGCAGTTTTCAGGACCGGCGACAGGGTCCTCCAGGCCAGAGAGTACTGCAACATACACGGCCACTGGGCCACCAAGGCTTGACCCTCTTCAACTCTGTTTTCTAGTTTCATCATATACCAAGTAAATTAGTTAACCGTGTGGAGAATCACCGAGCTGGTTGAGCCGATCGTGAGAAACTATCTTGCGACCCTGTAGAGGTTTGATCTGCCCTTCTTCCCGCACACCTCTATGGCCTTCATCCGCCGCAGGCAGTAGACCATCCTCTGGGCGAGTCTTATCCTGAGGCCTGTTGCCTTCGCCAGCTGACGAGCAGTGAACAGCGGTGGCAGGGCCTCGGGCAGCAGCTCGATGAAGTCCCGTGGTCCCCTGAATAGGCGGCGCTCCACTACCTCGACCAGCCGCCTGTCGTGGATGCTCCACCCCCGCCGCCTCCAGCTGCCCCTCCCGTCGTCGATGAGGTATTCCTCGGCGTCCACAAGCACGACCTCAAGCTCGAAGCCCTCCAACCCGCACATCTCCGATATATAGACAAGCTCGTAGAAGACGTCCTCGTAGCGCCCCCTCTTGGGCGACCTGCGCCGGGACACCTCCGCCCCGTCCCCGTCCAGCCTGACTATGTGTTTGACGCGGGGCACCGGGTGGACCAGCCTGACCCTGTGGCCCCCCAGGAGGTCCCTCAGCTTGTCCTTTATCGCGGAGAAGTTGCCCGTCTGCACCTCTATGAGCAGCCCGTCCCTGACCACGTCCACGACGTAGCCGTCAACCGTGGCCTCTGCCTCCGCACCCTCGCCTGTGTACCACTCCTTGAGCTGGCTGTGGAGGCTCTGCTCGGTCACACGTCAGAGTGGCCCCGAACAGCTATAAATGCTGGGGGTTTACCCGGGTGCATGGCGGGGCACACCCTCCTGGCTCTGGGCGTCCTGGCTGGGATCGCCGCCGCGGGTACGGCCTCCTACCTCTTGGCCAGCCTATACGCCTCGCTCAGGCGGCGTCAACGGCCGCCGGGGATCAATTCTTAAATGCGCCGCGGCGCTGAACATGGGGGGCGTGGAGGCGCACCCCACACTACACGGTGCAGCATAATGGAGTACTCCATCACGGACCTCAGGGGCAGGAAGACCCTCATCACCGGAGCCCCGGCCTCGGGCAGGCTCGGGTACGCCAGGAGGCTCCTGGAGGAGGCCGTGGACGAGGCGGAGGGCCTCATCACGGTAATCGACTTCTCTCCCTCGCTCCGCACCCCCGACGGAGGGGAGGTCGGCGGCCGCCTCTACGACGGCGGCCACCCCATGGTCCGGGTGCTGAGCAGCAAGCTCATGAAGGCCCCGACCCTAACAGCCGAGACTCCGGAGGACTTGGTGAGGCTGGCCGAGTACAACCGCAGCATAACCGAGGCCCTGCTGGACCAGTTCAGCGACAAGACGGACATCCTGTTCATAAACGACGTCCACCTCCACCTGCAGAGAGGCACCCTGCAGACCCTCTGGGACGCCGTTAGGGAGGTCGGCACCGTCGTGCTCACGGGGCGCATGGGCCCGGAGCAGGGCGACGAGCTGGGCACAGGCGTGCCCCGG
>CAZBUI010000105.1:0-7477 GCA_964495055.1 uncultured Candidatus Bathyarchaeia archaeon
TTTTATGTGTGATTGGGTCTGATGGGTTTTCTTGGGCGGGGTTCAGTTGAAGGAGTTGTTTTGCCTTTTATCGTTTCCATTCCACCTATCTGTTTGTGGTCTGTTTGGTTTTGATGAGTCGGTTCAAAGTGTCCGGGAGGCCTCCTAGGAAGTCGCCCAGTTCGGGGAGCACGAGGCGGTCTATGAGGGCGACGGTGGCCGCGATGCCCACCACGCCATATATGAAGCTGACGGGGTAGTGGTAGGTCTCCACTGTGGGGTTGGCCACCCACCAGCTAAGAGGAGGCACGTCGTAGCCAGTGAGAACCACCGTCAGGATTACGCGGCTAACGTTCAAGGCGAAGACGAGTGCGGCGCCCAGGGCGACGGCGGCGGTCTTCCTAGCCCAGCCGCCTTGCTTCAGGGGCACCACTAGGCCCAGGATGACCCCGAGGACGTGGATGGCGCTGCACTCCCTGATGATATAGACGTGGACGGGACGTATTCCACTCGTAAGTTCTAGATAGACTAGCCCGTCGGTCACCCCGTAGCCGGACTCTAGACCAAAAACGTTTATCATCGTCGAGCTGGTTCTCGCCGTCAACAGTTCCGCCCAAAGGCTTGGCATCGCTTGGAAAACGATGTAGAACGCCGCGAACACGGCCACATAGACCGCTAGGTCCCTGGGGCTGTAGTCGTGGTCGTCCATGGTGAGGTATGTTGGTTTGGCTCTATTGAAGGGTTACTCTACAGGTTTGGTGCCGCCTCGGCGGCGGCTTTATCCTCGTGTACTTTAAACAGAATGTTGGTTTGATGGACAATGGGTTCAGTCGTTCACGGCCCGTTGAACCCGCAGGCCGGGCACTTGTACTTCCTGCCGAACAGCCTGCATTTTTCGCATCGCCAGAGAGTTACTGCTCCGCAGCTGGGGCACTTGAATTTGACGGCCTTCTCCTCAGGAGTGATCTTCCGCCCGCAGCTTATGCAAGTAGCCATCTTGTAACCACTCCATAAGCCAATGCAGTCTTATTTAAAGATTGACCGCTCATTTTCACGACCTTAGAAGATCGAACATGGCCTACCCGGCGTCGCTTTCATGGTGGTTTGAATAGAAGGCAAGACTGAGTGAACAAGGATATGGTAGTTAGCACTCTTCCAGGGGACTTCATGGAAAAAGAATAAATTTAGGCTAGATTAAAATTCGTAGATATGTTTGGTGAAAATAGCCCCCTATCCATCAGACTGGGTTTCACAAACGTCTTCCTAACAGAGTGCGACGGCGGCTACCTACTAGTGGACACCAGCTACACAGACCAGTACGACCACTTCAAGACTGAACTCCGGAGCATGGGTATCGACCTACACCAGATTAAGTACGTGCTCCTCACGCATCACCACGACGACCACGCAGGCTTCGTCAGACCCCTCATCCAAGAAATAGGGGCGAGGCTCATCGTCCATGAAAACGCGTTACCCAACCTCGAGAAAGGCGTCCACTACATGGACATGCTTTACCTTAACACTTGCACAAGGGTCACGTTGACGCTGTTCTCACTAATACGTGAACACACGTACCCAGGCTACAGTCTGAAAGACGACGACATTGTGATCCAGGGGGACGAACAAGCACTCCTAAAAGAGATCGGCGTGGACGGAGAGATACTATACACTCTAGGTCACACGGACGACTCGATCACAGTACTGATGTCCAATGGAGACGCCTTCGTCGGCGACGCCGCCATGAACTTCCTCGGTTTCTGCAGGATAAGATACAGGCCCATAGTCTACGAATCCCTCGACGACGTGTATCAGAGCTGGGAGCGCCTAATCGAGAGAGGGGCCATCACTGTCTATTCGTCCCACGGCGACGCCTTCGACGCAGATAAGCTAAGTCAAATACTCCAGAGGCTGGATGGATGAAAACCGTATACCTACCTTAAATATAAAAATAAACATATCAAATCGATGCTTAAGAGGGCGTTCGATAAAATAGGTTCCTTCAGAAGACTGGAAAGAAACCTGCTACTGCTTTTTGCTATGGGTCTAGTGGCGGTCGTAGGCCTTCAACTCATCCAGCCCCTCTTCCCTGTCTATCTGCAGAGCCTCGACGCATCGGAAATCGAGATCAGTCTGGTCATATCTCTTTCAAGTGTCGTCGGGACGGCGCTCATGTTACCGGCAGGCTACATAATAGACAGGGTGGGGGAGAAGAAGATGCTCCTGTTAGGGATATTACTCTGGGCCGTGTCCACCCTCTTCATCGCCTTGGCGAAGAACTGGAGGACCGTTGCCTTCCTATACGTCTTCCACGGGATAGCCGAAGCGTTCGTCGGACCGGCGAGGATGACCCTCATATCGTCGACCTCGACGCCAGCGACCGAGGCCACCGTCTTCAGCCTCATGAGCCTAGACTGGTCTATCGGCGGAACATTGGCGCCCCCAGTCAGCGGGTACTTGGCGGAGAACATGGGATGGCAGGTGCCCCTGCTGGCCGCCTCCACCGCGTTCTTCTTGAGCCTCATCCCGGCTCTGAAGCTGGATGAAAGACCCCCAAGAAAGACCAACCAACAGAAGCCTGACGCTCCCCGCACCGGAATCGTCGAGACCCGGCTCCTAGCAGCATTCTTGTATTTCATGTTCGGGTTATTGACGAACTCGGCTCAATCCATGGTTGGCACCATGCTTCCCCTTTTCCTGAACAATCAGCTCAGCCTCTCCACCACCATCATAGGACTGTTCTTCACGGCGGCCAACATTATTGGGGTCTTCATACAGGTACCCGGGGGGCTGCTCGCGGACAGATACAGCAAGAAGAGGCTCATCATGCTACTGTTGCTACCCATTCCGTTTATCTACGGGCTATGGGGGATCGTGGACGGCTGGTACATGTATCTGCTGATATATGTGCTCTCTAGGGGGCTGCTGAGCATGATGGGCCCAGCGACCCTCGCCATAGTGTCAGAGGTCTTCCCTGATGAGCATAAGGGCTCAGCCTTCGGCTTGAGGATGGCCGGCGTTCGTCTGGGCTCGGCTGTCGGCCCTTTGATCGGGGGATACCTCTACGGTACGCTGGGCCCCGTGAGCCCGTTCACCGGCGCTGGGGTGGTCCTCCTTCTGAGCATCCCCTTCATCTATCTTCTGAAGTGAGCCTTCCTCCTCGTATCAGGTTACCTAGCGAATACCAAGATGAGAAAAGAACTGGGTCAGACTTTTACTTCAGTATGGCTCCACACTTCCAGCAAACCACGAGGTTGTCCGGGATCTCATAACCGCACTTTGGACAACGAATGAAGCCCTCCTTAGGCGTCCCTGCCTCCGCCTCTACAGTCTCGATGGTTGCTTCGGCGCTCATGGAGTGAGAGACGAGGAAACGTTTTTCATACTTTATGGCGCATGGATCGGTTAATCTTCGGGGGCTGTCGGGCGCTCGCGTCTCCTTATCTCCAGTTCCATCCTATGCATATCAACCACGTTTCTTATCCTCTTCAACAACACGATGAAGTGCTCGGCGTCGTTGGCCTTCCTCACGTAGTCGTTAACGCCCGCCTTGAAAGCCTCCCTCGCCACCCCCTCGTCCGAGTAATGAGTGTACAGTATCACCGGCACCCCAGAGTGCTCCCGCAGCCGCCTCGTGAACTCTATGCCGTCCAGCCCCGGCATCTTGTAGTCGGAGAGAATACAGTCAGGCGCGGCGGCCTTCACACGCTCCACCGCCTCCGCGGGGGACGTCGAGGTCTCTATCTCTATGTCCCCGTCGTACGCCATCATGATCTCCTTCGTGAGTTCAAGGTAAAACGACTCATCGTCTAAATGAAATATCTTTACCAACTAGCCCCCCCACTAGCGTAATCAGAGTGTATATTATATAATGAAAATAAAAAGAACCTCATGGAATGATTTGGAACTATCGTTCCATATCTATGATAAAGAACCTAGATATAGAAAACTGTCTTAAAGATGGTTAATATAAGCACTGCAGGGGAGAATGGTTTTCCCTAGAGTTCATTTAGGTTATAAGAAAATAGACTGGGAATTACGAAACATATCGTAGGAGAGAATGGAGGAGTAAACTTTACGTAAAAAGTTGTGGAGTACCCATACGCTATCTTTTATGCTCGTCCAGCCATCTCCTGACCTCTGCGATTGAAGCAGACCTCTTCGTGTGCTCGCAGTGAGAAGCGTAGTAAATCCCCCTCACGGGGTCGAACCAGACATCGAAACCCCCGTGCCTCTCGACGACCCTGGGTCGATCACCCTCTTCACCCAACATGATCACCAGAGCAACGAGACCAGCTCCCCCAGGGCCGCCACGCCCACGCCCCTGAGTAGCATGTACAGAAGCCTCGGGTTCCTAGCCGCTTCCCTTATGACCCCCGCCTGCATATCCATGTCGCCCCTCGAAACCAGTTCCTCTAGCACGCTCTCAAGCCCAGTTCTCTTTAGATCTGAGACAAGCCTGTTGAGCCTCTCGTCTGAAAGCCTGTTCATCAGGCGCCGCGCCGTGTACATTGTCTTCAGCTCCCCCTCGTAGAGACTCCTCCACCTCCTCTCATACTCGGAAAGCCGCCCCCAGCAAACGTCCCCACAGCCAATGGCTTCAGCCGCAGTCTCTCCCGCCAGCTTGGCGCAAAGCCCGCCCATGATGACGCCTCCGCCCGTGGTGGCCTTCACTTGGCCTGCCACGTCCCCCGCTAGAAGGAGCCCGCTGTACGCGGCCCTGTCCACGGGCGGCCCCGCACATATCAAACCCGACGTGACCCGCCGCGGCTCCAAGCCGAACCTCCTCTCGACGAAGCCCTTAAGCCGTTCAAAGCCGTCCACACCAGATGTGCCGAGGCCGCACCTGGCTGTAGATTCGTCGATGGGTACCACCCACGCGTAGAGGCCCTCGGCAAGCTCATTACCGAGCCACACCTCAACAAGCTCCGGATCTATGTCTACTCCCCCGACTTCAGCGTTGTAGCCGATGAGGGTGCCCGTCTGCCCCGTCTCTATCCCGCTGCGGCTGAGCAGCCTGCCGCCGGCGCCCTCAGCGTCCACCACGATCCATGACTCGTGCACGTCGTCGCCCACCCTGACGCCCATGCAGGTGCCTTCTATGAACTTCAGGCCGTCAACCCTTGTGGAGAGTTTGAACTCAACACCCTTTTCCACCGCCTCGACCGCTATGTGCCTGTCGAACCTAGCCCTATCGACGACGTAAGCCCTGGGCTTCCGGTCCCTTATCTCGATGAAACCACCGTCCGGCGCGTATACACGTCCACCGTAGACCCTGTTCTGTAAGAAATCGTCTGATGGTTCGACACCCAGCTCCTCGAGGCCCGTGACGCTGAGCACACCGGCGCAGTGGTTGGGCTCTCCTATGACCGGGTGCTCCTCGTAGACCCTGGCAGCGTAGCCTTTCTCGGAGATGGCGGTGGCAGCTAGGATGCCCGCCGGGCCTGCGCCCACAACTGCTGCCTCGGGCTTCAAAGACGCCAGCCTAGCTGCGCTCTATGGTCTCGTAGAACTCTACCTTTTCGAGCTCCTCGAAGTAGCGGAGGATGTCCAAGGCTACGCCCCTCTTGGCGATCTGTATGTTCTCGCCGAAGAACACCTCGTCTGGGACGCCGATCCTAACCTTCTTCTTGGTCTTCCTGAGTTTGAACTCACCCGGATCTATGCCCAGGAACCTTCTGCCGATGAGGGCTTCCATCTTCTTCTTGTCGTCGGTGACGTTCTCCGTGACCTTGAGCGTGTAGACTACGCTCCTGCCCGCGAGGGGATGATTGTAGTCCACCTGCACCCTACCCGCGCCGACGCTCCTAACTGTGGCTCGCCTGCCGTCTATCTCCAGCTCGCCCCCGACGACGGGGTTGACACCCTTGCTGCGCAGCACCCTGTAAGGGATCATCTGAACGTTCTCCGGGTCCCGCTCGCCGAAGGCCTCCTCCGCCGGTATCTCGATCTCGGTCTCCTCTTCGAAGGGCACGCCGGGGAGCCTCTGGTCAAGCCCCCTAAGAACGTAGCCTTCGCCCACGATGACAAGCCTGGGGCCGTAGGATCTTCCTTCCTCGTATACGCCCTCCTCACGGGCCAGCTCCTCGTCCGTGGTCTCTATGATCTCACCTGTCTCCGCCCGGCCCGTCATCTCCACCATTATGAAGTCGCCGTTGTTCACGGCGTCCTCGTAACGAACCTCCTCTTCCTCAGCCTCTTCCTCGGGGGCCTCTTCTTCTAGAGCCTCCTCTTCGGCATCCTCCTGAGGTTCCTCCGTGGCCTCAGCCATCTCCTGCTCCTCGGCCTCCTCTTCTTCCTCTTCGAGGACTTCAGGCTTCTCTTCTTCGCTCATATTGTTTCACTGTTGAACGCGATTAAACCAAGTTTCCTTGGATTCTACGGTCTTAACGAGGCAAGGGATTTAAAGTCTTTCTCCTACGACCCATTTAAACCGGGATCTAGCCCGGTACATATATTCACCAGGCCACCAGAACAGCCTTCTTGGATTTCTCGTTGAACCCGGACTTGTCGAGGCCGCCGTAGACTCGGTGGTTAATCCATCCCGCCGACCCAGCTAGCTTTATGAGCTCCCGGTCCGTGTACAGCCTGTTGTCGAAGCGGATGGAGCCGACGTACTCAAGGTCCTGTCCGTTTGGCCTGTACATCCTCCACACGGCTCGGAGCCTCGAAGTCTCCTCGTCGAAAAACGACTCCTCGAGCCTGACCATCTCCCCGACTGTAGAGTATCTTCTCCCGTTCAGGCTCTCCGCATACCCCCTGTTCATCATCTCGACGACGAGAACGCCTCGTTCAACCAGCTCCCTTACCTGAGTCAACACTTCTACGTCGGTCTCGGCATCATAGTAGCCCAGAGACGTATACATGCTTATGGCGGCGTCAAACCTGTAGCCGCCCAGCGAATCCCTCAGCCTCCTCATGTCGCAGACCATAAAGCTACAGCGATCCTCCACGCCTTCTTCGGCGGCTAGCTCCCGCGCCCTTTCGACGTACTCCGGAGAGATATCCACGCCCACACACCTGTACCCGCAGCTGGCCAACGCTATGGAATGACGCCCCACACCGCACGCCAAGTCTAGAACCAGGCCGTCACCCGGAACCCCGTGCCCGCAGAAGATGTCATTCAGGTGCCCAGCCTCCTCCTCGGCCTTCTCCATACGCCCCATCAGATCGGGCAGGAACAGCAACGGGTTATCTATGAAGGTCTCCTCGGTCCAGTGCCTAGCCAACGCCATAGCCAAGTCATGGAACGAGCCGGGGATTAATGAGGTTGGTGGGCCTGGAGGGATTTGAACCCACGTCCACCTGGTTATGAGCCAGGTGCTCTAGGCCAAGCTGAGCTACAGGCCCAACCCTTCTGTGATAACTGACAACCAAGATATAAAAACATCCCCGCGCCGGCAACAAATATAAACAGCCTAACGGCTAAGAATGGTACGCGCTCCTGTGGTGTAGACCGGCCAAGCATTCCGGCCTTTCGAGCCGGAGAACCCGGGTTCAA
>CAZBUI010000106.1:0-7427 GCA_964495055.1 uncultured Candidatus Bathyarchaeia archaeon
CTCTCTCATGACGTTGCCAGCCCCTGGTGTCTCCCTTGGAGATGTCCAAGATGTGACGAAAAAGTTACTCAGTTCAGGGGCTACGATCAACGAGCTGAACGCGGTCAGGAAACACGTTTCAGCTTTCAAGGGGGGAAGGCTCGCAGCCAACTGTTATCCCGCGACCGTAGTCAGCCTAATACTCTCCGACGTCGTTGGCGATCCTTTAGACATAATTGCTTCTGGACCCACAGCGCCGGACCCTTCTACCTACGAGACGGCACACGAGGTTCTAGAAAGACATGGAGTTTGGGATTCCGTGACTCCAGCTGTGAAAAAGAGGATCGAGCAGGGGCTCAGAGGTGAGACTGATGAAACACCTAAACCAGGATCCCCTGTATTCGATAACGTTCACAACATTGTCGTAGCTAATAACCTGAAAGCGGCGAAAGCCGCTGCCGAGAAGGCTGAGAACCTCAGCTACAATGCCGAAGTCCTCAGTACATTTGTTGAGGGTGAGGCGCGCCATGTTGGTACTGTGTACGCCGGGTTGGCTAGAAGCCTCGCCATAAACGATCTCCCTGTGACCAAGCCAGGGGCACTTATAATCGGAGGCGAAACCACCGTGACCGTCAAAGGATCAGGAAAAGGCGGAAGGAACCAAGAACTGGCGTTAAGCGCGCTCATGAAGATAACGGAACATGACTGTGTAGTCTTGGCCCTCGGCACGGATGGGATCGACGGCCCAACAGAAGCCGCCGGGGCCATAGTAGATGGGGAATCGCTTACCAGAGCAAGGCACAAAAGGCTGGACCCAGAGAAATATCTCAAAGCGAATGATTCATACAGCTTCTTCAAGGAGTTGGGCGACGCCGTATTCACCGGCCCAACCGGTACCAACGTCAACGACTTGGCGCTGATTCTGGCCTCTTGAGGTAGCTGCGATGCGTTCAGCCAAACGTAGAAAACAGCTGATAGAGGAGATGAAAGAACTTCTATCAGAAATAAGCGAACTGGTTGACGTGGTTGTCGTCGAGGGGCCGCGTGATGTTGAGTCCCTAAGGAGGCTGGGCTACACTGGGGAGATCGTTACCTGCGCCGTCGCAGGCGTCAACGACTACGACTTGATGACGGAGGTCTCGACCAAGTATAGCAGTGTTCTGATCCTTACAGATTTCGATCAGGAGGGAACAATACTCAACAAACGTTTCGCTGAGATGCTGGAGCATGAAGGAGTAAAAGTCGAGAAGGGCCTCAGGAGGATGGTGGGCAGGCTCACTGCTTCCCTAGGTATTTACGCGATAGAGTCCATGGACAACCTCATGGAAGCTGCAGAACGTGACGTTTAGAGTGTTTTTATAAATAGCCCCGTATTCAGTGTCTTGTCCATCAATGACCGAGCAACTGATCTACCCATCGCAGTCTAAGGCAATAATGTGCATGCTAAAGACCGACGTCCACGACCACGCCATATACAGGATAAAACTGGATGAGCTGAACAGCTTAGTGGAGACCTTGGGAATAGAAGTGGTGGGCGAGGTGATACAGAGCAGATACCGGCCTTTCTCCAAGTTCTTCATCGGTAGCGGCAAGGTGAAGGAGCTGGGGAGGAAGGTGAGGCGGCTGGGAGCAGGCTTGGTCATATTTTACAACATTCTAAAGAGTAGCCAGAAGCTGAACCTCATACGTGCGCTGAACTGTGACGTGATAGACCGCTACGAACTCACGCTTGAGATATTCGACCAGATGGCGTCCGACCGGCTCAGCAAGCTCCAGATTCAGGCCGCGCGGCTGGAGAAGCAGGCTCCCTTCTACAAGCTCCAGGCGTCCATTAACTTCAGGTATGACAGGCCGTTCTTCCGGGCCGGAGGCGAGTACGCGTTCCACGGCCAGATGCGGGAGCTGAGCAGAACTCAGGCCAAGGTACGCGAGGAGATCGATAAGCTCATCGAGGAGAAGAAGCAACGCATATGGAACAGGCGGAAGCTCGGCTACCCTGTGATATGCATAGCCGGCTTCTACAACGCTGGGAAGACGAGCCTGTTCAACGCCGTAACAGGCGACAGCAAGCCTGTAAGCGACAGACCCTTCACTACTTTATCCAGCAAGTACCAGAGGAGGTTCATCGACCACGAAACAACTGTGCTCTTTATAGACACCATCGGTTTCGTAATCGACGTCGATCCCCGCCTAATCCAGAGCTTCAAGCTGAACCTCCTCGACATACGTAGCTCGGACATCGTCATACTTCTTCTGGAGATCAATGATCCTCCGCTGACGTTGCTGATGAAGCTCAACGAGGGGATCAGGCTGTTGAAGGATATAGGGGTGCCCCATGACCGCATATTGCTTGTGTTTAACAAGCTTGACAAGGCGCCAGAGATGGAGGAAAGGATCGTCGAGGAACTCAGCCTAGAACAGTGGGGTATTCCTTGGATCGCTGTATCAGCTTTGGAGCGCTGGAACCTCCAAGGCATGCTTAAGATGGTAGCAGACAGGCTGAGGGAGTTGAAGGAGAAACCACCTGAAACCGAGGATCTGTCAGTGTTCCAGCGTACCGAGACGGCGATAAACCGTTTGCTGGAGCATTATCCCTTTAACTATACCCCAAGAAACCTTGACGCTTTCCGTGGGCTTGTCTCAACGATATTGAGCCAGAACACTAGCTCAAAAAACCAGAGAACCGCTTTCAACCGCCTCGAAGAGTCGATAGGGATTACTCCATACAACATAGATTCAGCAACTGATGAGCAGATAATCGAAGCCATCAAACCCGCAGGGATGTACAACCAACATACACGCACACTCAAGACCGTAAGCAGGGAGGTAATAGAGAAATACGGGGGAGACATCCAGATTGTCTTCGACATGACTTATCCGGAGGCAAGGGATAAACTGATGGATCTCAAAGGGGTTGGCGAGAAAACCGCTGACGTAGCCTTGATGTTTGTGGCTGGCCACAAAGTAATTCCGGTGGATCGTCACATCGAACGAGTATCCAAGCGTCTAGGGATAGTGCCGCAGGAAGCAGGCTACCAGGAGATAAGGAGGGCGCTGGAGGATGGATCGACCCCCAATAGGTTCAAAGACGTGCATCTCTCCATGATTCATTTTGGCAGGGAGACGTGTAGAGCCCGGAAACCGCGCTGCATCGAGTGTGTGCTTAACGACATATGCCCCTACCCCGAGAAGGCCGAACTAGATCACCCTGAAACCGAGAACTCAGATCAGTGAATACCATATGTTCAAGCAACTGAATAGGAATCTAATACTTCTTTTCGCTTTGAACATCGCGTTCGGCCTCACGATGCAACTCATAAACCCTTTGTTCCCTCTGTTCCTAGAGGAGGCGGGGGCCAACGAGGTTCAGAACGCCATGGTGATCTCCGTCGGAAACCTTGTGGCGACCATGTTCATGTTGCCAAGCGGTCTCCTGATAGATCGGGTGGGTAAGAAGACTCTGCTATTATTCGGTGCGGGGCTGTCTACTGTCTCGATATTCATGTTGTCCATTGTGAACAACTGGGTCATGGTGCTCCCACTGTACCTATTGTTCAGCATGGCAGGAGCCTTCTTCGTCCCTTCAAGGATGGCAATGATCACCGAAAACACCGAATCATCGAAAAGGTCTTCGACTTTCGGCGTCATGAACATGGCTTGGCCGGTGACCGGCATAATAGCGCCGACGCTAAGCGGCTTCTTGGTGCAGTATTTCAGCTGGAGGCACGTCTTCCTCATCGCGGGAGTCATAAACGCTCTGAGCCTCATTCCTACTTACTTGATAAAGAAGAAGGGAGCCTACAAGACGAAAAAAAACAAAGCATCGTTTAGAGACGTGTTCGGGCGAGATGTGTTCCCCACGCTAGCGTCCTTTTTCTTGTTCCATCTGCTCATGACTACGGGGCTAGGCGGAGTAAACATGATCCTACCCCTATACCTTGATGACGTGCACGGGCTGTCTCCAACCCTAATAGGAATATTCTTCACGGCTCCAAGCGTCGTCATGATGTTTACACAGGTTCCAGCCGGTACATTGGCTGAGAGGTTCGGCAAGAAACGTTGGATACTTTCGTGCATCGTTCTTATTCCCTTCATATACCTATCCTGGGTGTTCACAGAAAACTGGTTTGTCATGCTCGTAGCCTACTCTTTGTTGTCCGGCTTATGGAGCATGACCTGGCCGGCCACGCTGACAATGCTGTCTGAAAGCGTGCCTGAGGAAATCCTCGGCGCGGCCTTCGGTGTCAGGATGACCGGTGTCCGGATGGGGTTTACAGTGGGGCCTCTGATCGGGAGCTACCTATACAGCACATATTACGCGTCAAGCCCTTTCATCGGTGCGGCAGGTTTCACCCTTCTAGCAGTGATCGTCGCATATACCCTACGAGACTATGTTCGTGAGGCTTGATCAGTATGTTAGGTGTTCAAAACATGCATCCTCATAGACACTCGTTTTCTTCTATACTTTACGAATCCTTTAAATCTGAGCCCTGTTGATTCTTTACAGCCTATCAAAACAGGAGTGTCCACAATTGCCAAGAACAAGATCACCTAAACGAGGGTCAAGATCCTACTCTCCACGGAAGAGGGCGAGGAACATTAACGGACGCGTATCCTTCTGGCCATCCTTGGACGGAGAGCCCAGGCTGGTAGGCTTCGCTGGCTACAAGGCAGGAATGACCCACCTGTTCTACGTCGAAGATAGAAGAAGAGTTCCGGAGTACGGTAAGGAGGTGAAGGCCCCTGCAACCGTCATCGACACTCCGCCTATGCTGGTTGTCGCCGTCAGAGTTTACGAGAAAACAAACGACGGGCTCAAGGCCGTGTCAGAGGCGTGGACTGCGAACCAGCCGAGAGACTTGTATAGAAAGATAAATTTCACGACGGACCCACGTCCAGACGCCAAGCTGACAGAGATCGAGAAAGACCTCGACAGGATCGCCGAGGTAAGGGTCATAGCGGCTACGCAGCCAAGGGAGACCTCGATCTCACAGAAGGCACCCGACCTCATGGAGATACCCGTTAAAGGTGGCTCCATGGAGGAGAGGTTGAGCTATGCCAAGGATCTTCTAGGCAAGATCGTCACAGTGCAGGACGTGTTCGAGCCTGGAGAGGGAATCGACGTCATAGGCGTGACCAAGGGAAAGGGGTTCCAGGGACCAGTCAAACGCTGGGGAATCAGGATACTATCGAGAAAGTCTAGGAAGCAGAGGAGGGCCGTAGCCTCCATTGGGCCGTGGGTCCCGAGGGGCGTAATGCCTCAGGTGCCTAGAGCAGGCCAGATGGGCTTCCACAACAGGACAGAATACAACAAAAGGATAATGCTGATGGGCGAAGAAACTGACCGTGTCAACCCTAAGGACGGCTTCAAAAACTATGGCTTCGTGAAGGGCGACTATCTGATGTTAAAGGGAAGCGTCATGGGGCCGTCCAAGAGGTTGATAAAGCTCAGGAAAACGACACGTAAAACAGGGTACCCCGAGGAGCCTCCGCAGATCACTTATCTTAACACAGAATGGCTCAAGAGGAGCGTAGAGCAGTGAAGGTCCCGGTACTTAGCCTGAAGAACGAGAAGATCGACGAAGTCGATATGCCCAAGGTCTTCGAGACTCCTGTCAGGTATGATGTCATCAAACGAGCCGTTCTAGCTTTACAGAGCACGAGGTTCCAGCCTCAGGGTAGGGACCCCATGGCAGGTAAGAGAACCACAGCCGAGTCCATGGGAACAGGCCGAGGCATAGCACGTGTCCCACGGATTAGAGGCGGAAGACGCGCCGCATTCGGGGTTAGCACCGTGGGCGGCCACCAAGCCTTCCCGCCGCGCTCGGAGAAGGTCATCGTTAAAAGGATAAACAAGAAAGAGAAGAGACTGGCCATCCGATCTGGGATCGCAGCCACCGCCGTAAAGGAATCCGTAGAGCGTAGAGGCCACAAGGTATCGGATTTAAAGCAGCTTCCCATCGTCATTGACGACGATGTGGAGAGCCTCACCAAGACAAATGAAGTTGTGGAGCTGTTCCATTCTCTTGGGATATTGGAGGACGTTGAGAGAGCCGACCGGAAGAAAATGAGGGCCGGGAAAGGCAAGATGAGGGGCAGAAGCAAGAAAACCGGGAAGGGGCCGCTCATCGTAGTATCAGAGGACAAGGGAATTACCAGGGCAGGGAGAAACCTGCCTGGAGTTGACGTTGCTGATGTCCAGAGCCTTAACGCTGAGCTTTTAGCCCCTGGGACCCACCCAGGAAGGCTGGTGGTTTGGGGCAGATCAGCTTTCGAGAAACTAGATGAGGTGTGGGGGAACTAGGATGGAGGCGCACAAAATAATACAGTACCCCCTAATGACCGAGCGCAGCGTCAACATGATCGAGTACGAGAACAAGCTCGTGTTCATGGTGGAACGCACTGCCACCAAACATATGATAGCGAAGGCCATCGCGGAGCTCTACGAGGTAGAGGCAGAAACCGTGAACACCCTCATAACAAGAAGAGGAGAGAAGAAAGCCTTCGTAAAACTAAAAGAAGGGTACGACGCGTCAGACGTCGCCATCCGTCTAGGCATACTGTAGGTGTGAACAATGGGTAAGAAGATAAAGGTACAGAGACGAGGCCGCGGCACAAGCCAGTTCAGAGCCGCCAAGATGAACAAGATCGCGCCAGCAAAGTATCCAACACCGAAGGAAAACAACAGGACGGGAACCATCAAGGAGCTCATACATGAGCCGGGCCGGGGAGCACCTATGGCATATGTAGAGTTTGAGCCGGGCGAGGGATTCTATTCATCAGCGATCGAGGGAACCTACGTCGACCAAGAGATAACGGTCGGACCTAACGCCCCCCTTAAAGTGGGAAACGTAACCGCGCTGAGAAACATCCCCGAGGGAACCATGGTAAGCAACATAGAGCTGCGGCCAGGGGACGGTGGGAAGATAGCGAGGAGCTCAGGTAGCTTCGGCACGGTGATAGCCCACACCAGGACTCACACGTCTGTGAGGGTTCCATCGAAGAGAACGGTTGCCCTACACAACGACTCGAGGGCTACCATAGGTATTATCTCAGGGGCAGGACGCAGAGAGAAGCCGTTCCTCACGGCGGGCGAGAAGCTGCACGCCAAGAAGGCAAAGGGGCACAAGTACCCGGTTGCTCACGGCGTCAAGATGCCTGCGGCTATGCACCCACACGGAGGAGGCCGGCACAGGAGACCAGGGAAATCCACGACGGTTTCAAGGCACGCGCCCCCCGGAGCAAAGGTGGGGCTGATAGCCGCCAGAAACAGCGGGAAACGCCAGAGGAGAAGAAACTAAAGGTTATATAACTCCCGTTTGTTAAGGTGAGTGAAAATGCCCAAGGACTTTAAGTATCGAGGAAAGACCGTTGAGGAGCTTCAGTTTATGTCCATGGACGAGTTCATCCGGCTCCTCCCTTCGAGGATGAGGAGAAGCCTGCGCCGC
>CAZBUI010000107.1:0-7409 GCA_964495055.1 uncultured Candidatus Bathyarchaeia archaeon
GCCCGTGGGGCTCATAACCCCAAGGTCGGTAGTTCAAATCTACCCCCCGCTACCATCTAAAAACCCTGAGACACGGTCTATTTTGGAGAATGGGCATTTTAATTGATAAACGCAGGTAGGCATATCGTGATGAAGTGTATCTCGATGGAAGTGAAGGTTTCTTAAACAGCCTCTTTGAATAATCTAGTCTTTAGTCGAGCAAAGTCCGTTGGCTGGCCGCATATATCTATACGCAGGACAAGATTCGTAGCTGGTAGAAAAATCGTATTCAAATTCTGATCACAAGAATATTATACTAACATATCGGTATCACGTCTGAGGCTTATGGTGGGTGTCTCGCGTTTCAGCGTCTCGGTGGACCCTGTGTTGCTTGAGGAGTTCGACGATACCATAGAGGGGCTGGGATACAACAGGTCTACCGCGGTCCAGGTGGCCATGAGGGGGTTCCTCGCGGACTATAAGTGGTCGGAGGGGGAGGGCGACGTGGCTGGTGCGATCACGATGGTCTATGATCACCACGTCGGCGGCCTGGTGGAGGAGCTCAACCATCTGCAACACGAGCATCTCGGCGTGATCTCCTCCTCGACCCACATCCACATGGACCACGATAACTGTCTGGAGATACTGGCGGTGAAGGGCCCCGCGTCGGACATAAAGAGCTTGGCTGGGGCTCTGGCGGTCATTAGAGGTGTGAAGCAGCTCAAGATATCCATACTGGAGAAATAATCCAGTTATCCGATTTCATGGTTCCAGCCTTTCATAACCAAGCATATGCAATCCATACCCATGGAGATCAGACTGACACGAAAAAACATAGCAGCCGCCATAACCCTCGCCCTCTCCCTCATGACGCTCACGGTGATGTACCACGGCATAACGACAGGCGCAGGAGTCATCCCAGGCTTCAGCTTCCTCCTCTGGACCCTCATCGCCCTCGCCTACTCGGTCCACGAGGAGATAAACGAGTATGTCAAAGACAACCACGCCAAGGTAACAGAGCCCCTCATGGCCAGCATGGAGAATGTCAAGACCAATATAGTCGAGACCGTGAGACGGGACCCCATACCGCCGCTCCGCAGCAACCTAGATAGCACCAGGAACAGGCTAAGACAGAGCCTCCTAGCCCTCCTCTACCAGCTCATCCAGACCCTGGAGAACCCCGACGAAAAACCGCCAAACCCCTAACCCATAAAAACCACGGCAGCCATACCAACAGGAATGAACGAATACCTAGAGGAGCTGAACAAGACCGGCAACAGCCTCATGATCTACAGCCACGGCCGGCTCATATTCCAGAGCGCCAGCAAAGGCATAAGGCCCCACCTGGAGGCCATAGAGAAGCACGGTGAAGCCCTCCGCGGCACCCTCATGGTGGACAAGATAATCGGCAGAGCCGCCGCCCTCCTCATACTCTACAGCGGGGCAGCCGAGGCACACGCACAGGTCCTCAGCAGGCCAGGCAAACAGGTCCTGGACATGCACGGCCTGCCCACCAGCTACGTGGAGCTCACCGACCACATAAAGATGGAGGACGGCAGCATCTACTGCCCCTTCGAGCGCATGGTCCAGGGCGTAGCAGACCCCATCGAGGCGTACACAGCCATCATCGAGAAGATGGGCAGCCTCAGCGAGACTTCTTCATAGACAGCACCGCCGGTATGGCGCCCAGGTTCAGCGCCGCTCCCAGCAGGAACACCGTCGAGAAAGGCAGCACCGTGGACAGGAACCCGGCGGCGAGGCTCCCCAGGGTGCTGCCGAACCCGAACACGCTGGACAGGTAGCTTATGGACATGGTCTTTATCTCGGGCTCCACCAGGTCCGTGAGGAAAGCCCACTCCGAGACCGCCCGGGTCCCCCAGCACAGCCCATACAGCGCCAGCGCAACCCCCATCATGGCGACGCCGTCGAAAAAAGCTATCATGGCGAAGCTCACCACCAAGAGCCCGTAAGCCGCCAGCATCGGGGTGCGCCGGCCGATGGAGTCGCTTATCCTGCCCGCGGGGAACCTGGACAGCGTGTTGCTGAACCCCCTCACCGTGAACAGCAGGGCCACCGTGGACTCGCTCATGCCCAGCTCCTGCACCGCGTATATGCTGAACAGGGCGATGAATATGGCCTGTGCCGTACTAAAGCTAGCCCTGCAGTAGCTGAGAAGCATCACGTTCCTGTTCCTGAAGATCATCCTCAGGGACTCCACGGTGCTCACCTCCGGCGCGTCCTCGGACTTAGCCGCCCTCCGCCCCACCTCGGGGGCGAGGAACAGCAGCAACACCATGCCCGTGGCCGGGAACAGGGCGGACATGTAGAACATCTGAGGGTAGCTCATGACGTTGACCAGGAGGCTGCACAGGGCGGGCCCCACCATCATGCCGAACCCGAGGAACGTCAGGTACCGGCCCATGGCGTCCCCCTGCCTGTCCGCGGGCGCCGCGTCGCTAACCGTGGACATGGCCGTCTGGTTGAAGCTGCCGTTCGCCAGGCACATGTAGACGGTGACGAGCAGCACCTGGGTGAAGCTCCCGGCGTGGGCGTACAGCACCAGGCTGGTGGCCTTTATGAAGAGACCCAGCAGCAGCATGCGTATCCTGCCCAGCCTCTCGGCCACCACGCTCATGGGGATGCGCACCACCAGGGGTATGAAGCTCATGACGCTGTACAGGGAACCCACCTGCACCACGGTGGCCCCCAGCCCCGTGACGTAGAGGCTGAACACTGGCTGGGTCAGGGTCCAGCTGAGGACGAAGTTGGAGGCGGCCAGCATCAACGCGTACAGCCTCCTGTCGTATCCGCTCACCCGGTTCACCCTTTTACCGGGGCACATCCGCGGCGAGCCGTGATAAAGGTTTGGTCTGAGAAGGACTTAAGAACCCATATACACAGTTGTTAGGATTCACCACGGAGTTGAAGGGTCCATGGAGAGGCTCGTAGAGCTAGCGGAACAGATCACGGACGATGAACTCAGGGCCACCGTGCTGGGGTTCCTCAGGGACCCGCCGATGGACCTGGACGCGCCGGCCCTCCCCATAGGCGTCTGCCCCGCCGGCGCCTACCAGCACCACTGCTACAGGGGCGGCCTCGTGGAGCACACCCTCAGCGTGGCCAGGGTATGCATGACGCTATGCAACGTGGTGGAGGAGCTCTACGGCGGCAGCGTGGACCGTGACCTAGTGCTCGGCGGCGCCATACTCCACGACGTCATGAAGGTCTACTGCTACGAGGACGCCGGCGACGGGCAGTTCAGGACCAGCGACCTCGGCGGCCTCGTGGACCACCTGAGCCTCATGATCGCCGAGATGCACAGGCGGAGGTTCCCCCTGGAGCTGGTGCACATCATCGCGGGCCACCACGGCGACGCCGGCGCCACCAAGCCCAAGACGGTGGAGGCCCTCATAGTCAGCGTAGCCGACCAGGCGGACAGCGACCTCAACGGCAAGTTGCTGCGCGCCGCCGAGTACCTGCTCAGGAGAAGCGGCGTGCAGCGGCGGCGCATTGGCAGCGCCAAGGAGGCGTTGGATGTGGTCAGGGCGAAGAGCCGCGACGGCTGGGACGGGGTGCGGCGCATACTCGACGACGAAGGCTAGACGATAAAATATTGTACCCAGCTCTACATCTATAGACCATGTCACATGGCGGCAGAGGCCGGACGGTCACCCTCATCGCTCTCGCCTTGGGCGCGGCCATATACTTCCTCGTCCCCATGAGCCTCCCCTTCAGCGCCGTCTCCATGGCCGTGGGCCTCGCCATAGTGTTATTGGTGGGGGAGCCCATGGTGGAGGGCCTCAAGGAGTTGGGCAGACGCACCGGGGTGTCCGACCACATCATAGGCATAGCCTCCAGCATAGCCTCCAACCTCCCAGAGGCCGTCATGACCCTGTTCATGATCGCGAGCCCCCACCCTCAGGGAGGTGGCCATACTCACGGTGCTGCTGGACTCGGCGTTCAACGGGCTGCTCCTGGGAGTCTTGGTGGTCATGGTGACGTACAGGGGCGGTGTCGTGGAGATACCTAAGAAGGCTCTGGAGCATGACGTGGAGTTCATGAGGGTCACCATCGCGTTCTGCATGATCGTGTTCGGCACCGGCGTCATCATGGGAATCAGCTGGTCCAACAGCGGCCAAGTGCTCCCATGGGAGGTGCCCCTCTTCCAGCTCGTCTCCTACGCGGGTTACCTCTACTTCTTGGGTAGGGGGCCGAAGAAGCAGGGCGGCGAGGAACACGCGGCGGAGGGAGGCGGGTCGTGGGCGACGCCTATCGTGCTCGGCCTCGTGGGGACCGTGGTGGCGGCGCAACTTATCTCGGGGTCGGCCGAGTTCCTGGTCCACATGTTCGACCTCCACGTGGTCATCGCCGCCACGGTCATCGGGTTCGCGGGGAGCGTCCCGGAGCATGGGCTGGTCCTCCTCGGGGCCCGGAGGGGCCATGTGGAGCTGGGGGTCTCCAACCTCCTCTCGGGGATCGTGCAGAGCGTGATGCTCATCTTCCCGGTGATCGCGCTGCTGGTGCCGGTTCCGCTGGACGGGTACGTGCTCTACCAGTTCCTAGCCATCGCTGTGACGCTGTGGATAGTGAAGAAGTCCATCGTGGACGACGGCAGGCTCACCATAGACGAGGGGCTGAGCATCGTCGTGATACACGTGTTGGGGGTGCTGCTGTTCGACGAGCTGAGCCTCCTCATCTGATCAGGGTGGCGTACGCGTTAACCCACCCGAGAGACTGGACGCTTCTTTTCCTGTTTCCTTCTCTGGGCGGGGAAAGCATATATGTCGGGGTATTCGGTTTCACTCTGGGCAGCGGTGGCAGAGCGGTGATTGCGCTGGTCTCGAAAACCAGTGGCCTTTGAGCCTCAAGGGTTCGAATCCCTTCCGCTGCGCCACTTCATTCATCGAGTCTTGATTTCAGCCACCGAGCCCAGGACGAGGTGTGAATGCTGCGCCGCACCTCTCTCAGGGTTAACCAGCACGGTTTCCTTCACCCCCGCCGCCTCACCCGCCAGCGCGTCCACGGCTTCGTCGCCCACGTACACCGCGTCCCCTGGGGATACGCCGAGCCGCTCACAGGCGGCGACTATCATGTCCGGAGCGGGCTTCCCCTCGGCCACCTCGTCCGCCCCGATGTAAATGTCGAACACCTCCTCGACGCCGATGGCCCTCATGATCTCGCGGGCCGTCCTACCGCTGCCGTTCGTCGCTATCCCCAGCATCAGACCAGCCCCCCTCAGGCTCCTCAGCATGCCCTCGGCTCCCTTGATGAGCTGGGGCCTGTACCGCCTGCTCTGCATCCTGTCGGCTGCCTCGTAGGCTTGTGCGGCTAGCTCCTTCGCCTTGAACCAGTCCAGCCCCTCGAGCCAGATGGCCGCCGCGGCGACCGTCAGGTCTTCCCTCCTAGGTGCCCTAGACAGCGGCCCCCTCACGTCCACGTTGAACTCCTCGTCAACGCCGGACAGCTTGGCCCACCTCCTAGCGGCCGCGGCCCCTGCCACCCTAGACACCTCCTCGTGTCTAGCCTTCGCCAGAGACCTGTACCTGAACTCCTTGTCCACCAGCGTCCCGTCCAGGTCGAACAAAACCAGCCTGCACTCGATCCATGTCTCGCCTACCAATATGCCCAGCATCCGATGACTCCCTGCCGGTAAAGTCGCTACATATTCTCTTAAACCTACGCGACCGTGTCTTCCTCTTCAAACGTTCTACATTACGATTACCTCGAAAAAGTAAGGGGCAGTCTCTGGTAGAGTTAACCTCTCACCCCATTCATGACATCGTCTACAGCACTAGAAAAACGGCCTTAAATTCCATGTCTCACGGTGTGCGCTGAGAAAAAAGGAGGAAATTAAAGTCTAATCAGGTTTCGCCTCACCCGACTGCACCGGAACTAGCTCCATCGGCGCGAAGCCGGCGGTCGCCATGTTCGTCGGTATCAGCATCATGGTGCTGGCGCCCTGCTGTTGCCCTATCTCATACAGGATGTTCATCCACCTGAGAGAAAGGGCGTAAGGGTTTTCCTTGTATAGGTTGGCTGCCTCAATCATCTTGCTCGCCGCCTGCAACTCAGCCGTCGCCAACGTCACGCGCGCCATCCGCTCCCTCTCCGCCTGGGCCTGTCTGCTCATGGCGTCCTGGAGCACGTTTGGGATGATCACGTCCTTCACCTCGACGCTGGTCACCTTGATGCCCCAAGCCTCGGTCTTCTCGTCGATGATCTCCCGCAGGTTCTGGCCCACTTGGTCCCTCTCGGAGATGAGTTCGTTGAGCTCCACCTTGCCTATCACCTCTCTGAGGGTGGTCTGGGCCGCCCACTGGGTCGCATCGCTGTAGTTCTCCACATTAAGCACCGTCTTCTCCACGTCGACCGGCTTGGCATACATGACAGCGTCCACGTTCACAGGCACGTTGTCGCTTGTGAGGGCCTGCTCCGTCTTGAACCTCGTCCCGTCTCGCCTCAGCAACAACTTTGATCTCTCTTAGTATCTCGTTTGCGTCATCGCCGTGTTCGGCTTCTGCGGCGGCGCATGCCAATGGAGCATGCATATAGGCCGCTAGTAGCACTAACAAGATCACGGCGATTAGCTTAGTCTTAATTATCGCTGTACTGTCATATTTAGACAGACTTCCATTATTTGAAAACGCCGTGGAACGATCTGCAACACCCCATCCGCCACTATACACCGATTTTACTAAAAACATCAAATAATAATTATTTATACCTATATTCGGAGTTAAAATACCGATAGATAAGGGCATAAATTTACTAAAAAATCGCATTATGAACATGCATTCCGGGTCTGTATCTATGATATATAACGGCGTTCCCAAGCGGCCCAGGCAGCGCCCCCAGTCAAAGATCACGCAGTATCTAAAAGCTGTAAGCCGAAGGACAGCAAACCCGCACCATATATCTATATATTCAACCATATTTCATAGCGAAAATAAACATATTGTGTGTTGGAGCCCCGCCTATGATATCCTGTCCCAAGTGCAGGGGCTTCTGCGAGATGGACTACGAAAAGAACGCCTGCCTCTGCACGAGATCCGGCGCCGATGTAGCTCCTCCCAAGCTGCAGGAGATCCGCAGAAGAAGGCCCCTAATAGACGTTTAGCTTCCTCACCAGCCTTCCCCCGGGTGGCGAATGCAGGTCACCGGGGATAGCCCTACTATGTGTAGGCGTCTGCGTGGATCCTAAAGCAAGTCAACTCTTCCCAACCTTCATGATGTAGCTGAGCAGCAAGCCGCCGATTACGAGCAGCACCCCTGCGAGGCCTAGGTATACCAGCGTCTTGTCCTTCTCAACTGACTCCGCGGGTTCCTTGTCCATGAGCCCGTTCACCATCTTCAACGCCGACTCGTAGCACCCCATGAGCCTCGCCTCCACCACCTCGTCCATGAGCCGCCGGGCCTCCGCGGCCTTACCG
>CAZBUI010000108.1:0-7326 GCA_964495055.1 uncultured Candidatus Bathyarchaeia archaeon
CCTCCGGGGCAGTCACCCGCTCTGGGGCATGATGAAGAAGCGCCTCCCCCATGTGGTGCCCGTGTCGGATGAAGCGCTGTTCACCGAGATACGCATGGTCAAGACCAGTGAAGAGATCAGCCGCATCGAGACCGCTACAAGGATCACGGAGAAGGCCTGGGAGGCGTCGCTGGACTCCATCCACGGGGGCATAACCGAGCGCGAGTTCGCCGACGTCTGGCAGACCACCATCATCCACGAGGGCGGGCAGAGCAACTCGTACCTCGGCGCCTTCTGGCCGCCCGTCGCGTTCGGCCGACGCACGGCCTTCTCGGACATAGCCCAGCCCTCCGAGTACAGGCTACGGCCGGGGGACATAATCCGCTTCGACGGCGGGGCCACCTACATGGGCTACCCCTGCGACATGGCCCGCGTGGCCGCCTACATGGAGGCAGGGGACAAGCTCAAGAAGTACTGGCACGCGATACACGCCGGGGAGCAGAAGGCCGTCCAGATGGCTCAGCCCGGAGAGGACACCGCAAGAATATTCAACGCCGCCGTCGACACCGTCCGCAGGGAAGGCATACCCCACTACAGGCGGCACCACACAGGACACGGCTGGGGCATCGAAGGCTACGACCCACCCACAGTAGGCCGCAAAGGCGTTAAGCTCATGGAGGACATGGTGCTCTGCTTCGAGACTCCCTATTACGAGATGGGCTGGGGCGGCATACTACACGAGGACGTCGTAGCCGTCAAACCCGGGGGACCACGGCTCCTCTCCAGCCCTGAGGACACGCTCAGGGTCGTCGGGTAGCCGGGTCTAGGTCACGTAGTGCTTCGTCGTGAGGTACCTGTCCCCGCTGTCATGCATCACGGTGACCACCCTCTGGCCCCTGCTCATCTCCTCTGCTAGCCTGAGGGCGACAGCCACGTTGGCTCCCGACGACATCCCAGCGAATACCCCCTCTTCGCGCCACAGCCTCAGCGCCATCTCCACGGCCTCCCCGTCGGTCACCTGGACTATGTCGTCGATTAGGCCGGGGGTCATCACCATCTCCGCTATGGTGCCGCCCTCTATCTCGCTCTTGGGGTAAGGCTTCCCCGGCTTCATCTCCTTCTTGGAGCCCGCCGGGATGGCGCCCACGATCCTCACCTTCTCCGAGTGCCCCTTCAGCACCTGGGCGACCCCCATGAGGGTGCCGCCGGTGCCTATGGAGGCCACGAAGGCGTCCACCTTGCCGCCGGTCTGCTCGAGTATCTCTCTACCCGTCTCCTTCTGGGACTCGACGCCGGACGGGTTGGCGAACTGTCTGGCCCACCACACGCCGGGGTTCTTCTCCAACTCCAGGCATATGTGTCTGCCGGGGAGCTCTATCTCTGCACCCGGCTCCCCACTCCTCATGTCCTCGTACTCCTTCGGGGAAATGGTCCTCACCTCGGCGCCGTACCCCATCATCAGGTTCTTCTTTTCCTGCCCCATCTTCCCGGGGGTGGTCTCGTAGATGACCACCTTGTAGCCTTTGAGGCCGCCCACGAAGCTGAGGCTGGTGCCCGTGTTTCCTGTGCTGGACTCTACGATGGTGTACCCCGGCTTCAGTTGGCCCCGTCTCTCGGCGTCCTCTATCATCCGGAGGGCCACCCTGTCCTTGATGCTCCCGGTGGGGTTCATGTATTCGGCCTTCACCCAGATCTCGGCCTTCAGGCCGGAGGTCACCTTGTTTAGCTTCACGAGGGGCGTGTCGCCTATGAGCTGTAGCACGCTGTCAGCGGTCTTCATTTGATGGAAAATCGTGGGATCAGTTATTAAAGGGGATGGGCGCCTGCTAGGTGAAGTACTTGGGAGGGTGCGCCAGCAGGCAGATGCTTGACTCTGGGCCCACTGACACGGCGTTGGGCTCCATGAGTATGATGCCGTCGTGGGGCGCGTGCACCCTGTCGATCTCTTCGCCGAGGAAGTCGAGGACCCTGCACAGGAGGTCTCCTTTCTTGACCTTGGCCTCGGTCCTGAGGCAGGGCTCGGGGTGTATGATGCCGGCGCCCTTGCCTCGTACGTGGGTGTAGTACTCGGTCTTCCTCCACCTTGGCGGCCGCTTCACGTCTCCCTCCACCACCCCATATCTTCTCATGCAGTTCAGTATGCCCTCCACCACGCGGTCGGAGCTGGCCCTGATGGCGTCGTAGGCCCTGCTCCCGGAGCCCGACTCTATGAAGACGTTGGGGATGCCCGCCTCGGTGCAGGCGTGGTTGATGGTGTTCTCCTTGAGCCTGGTGTGCTCGGACTTGCTGGCGATGATCCAGTCCTCGGTGCAGGCTACGGCCTTAGCCATCTCCAGGGTCTCTGGCACGTCCTCGCTGTAGACCACACGGGGTATCTGCTCCTTCATGCAGCCGTGGAGGTTCACCGTGTAGTCGCACTTCTTGATGATCTCCGTCCAGAAGGTGTGGACCGCCCTCCGGGTGTGGGACATGGAGCCCGGGTCGCCGGGGAACTGCCTGTTCATGTCCACGTACATGAGGTCGGTGGGGCTGCCCCGGACGCCCCCGTAGGCGAGGAACCCCGGCACGTTGAGCACCGGGACGCCGATGAAGGTGCCCCTCATCTTCTCGGGGTCCAGCCTCCCGGCCAGCTCCAGGACCGTGTAGGCTCCCTCCTGCTCCTCCCCGTGGATGCAGCCGTCCACCTCGAACACGGGGCCGTCCTCGACGCCCCTGACGACGACCACGGGTATGTGCCAGAAGCTGCCTGTGCCGTCGGGCATGCTGAGGCCCTGAGAGGGCAGGAAGCCTGACTTCTTCTCCCCCGGGCCCACAGCCATTTGACCTATCTTGAACTCTGTCAAGCCGTTCACATACACAATGGGGGCTCAGGGAGCTTATGAAGCATGTGAGGAGGATGCCTTTTCGTGGCTGAAGCGGTGATGGTTATGATTTAAATAATTGCTATTTGGTATCTAGTTGGGAGCTGGGGTAGCATAGCTTGGCTAATGCGCTGGACTCATGATCCAGAGGAATAGGCACCAGCGTCTATGCCGGATAAAGAGCGTGGGTTCAAATCCCATCCCCAGCACCTCCCTTTTTCCATGAGTCCAAGTTGTTTTATCTAGAACAGGCTCCAGCTGACGGTATCTTCGCTCAGGACTCACGATCCTTCAAACATGGAGGCAGGTAAACAACCGCGGCGGCTTCCCGTCGGTCGCCTGCCCTGCCGAGCTCGGTCAGCCCCCGATCCTGCTTCTCCGAGGCGTGCCCATGCTACTTGCCCTTGACGTACTCGGGCACCATCTCGAACTCGAGGAGAGAGTCGCAGTACTCGCACTGAAGCATCTCGTGCTCGGGGAGAACCCTGAACCGGGTGACGATGGGCTCCCGGGGAGAGTTGGTCACGCAGCTCAGCTCGGGGCACCTCAGCCTGCCCACGACGCACTCAGGCACCCTGGGTCTGTACTTCGTCGGCTCCCAGTCCTCGATGTAGTTGACGGTGGCGGTGGGGTACACCAGGCATACGATGTCCGCGTCGCCCTCGTCCAGCCTGTAGTTGTTGAGCTTGACTATGTCCTTCCTCCCGTACCTCACGCTGAGGACGTTATTGAGGGAGAGCACGGAGATGTCCTCCGAGGCCCTGATCCTCTCCAAGTCCAGCAGCCTCAGCACCATATCCGAGTGCCAGGGCGGGACGTGGTCTATGACCGTGCCGTTCTCGATCTTCCGTACCAGCAGCTGATTCTCCAATTTAACCACCTAACACCAGTGACAGCAGCGCCGTCCTCACCGGGAGGCCGTTGGCCGCCTGGGAGAAGTACCAGGCGTTGCCGGTGCCGTCCACCTCCGGTGAGAGCTCGTCGAACCTCGGGAGGGGGTGCATCACCCCCAGGTCCCCCTTCGCCTGGGCGAGGACCCTGCCGTCGACCACGTAGGAGCCCCTGACCCTCTCGTAGTCCGTGGGGTCCGGGAACCTCTCCCTCTGTATCCGGGTCACGTACATGACGTCCAGCCCGGGTACGGCGTCCCTGAGATCCGCTGACTGGGTGTACGGGACGCCCCTCTGCTTGAGGTAGAGCTCCACCTCCCCCCTCACCTGCAGGATGGGGGGCGCGATGAAGGTGACCTCCACGTCGTCGAAATGGGCCAGGGCGTAGCATAGAGATGAGACAGTCCTCCCGTACCTCAGGTCGCCGACGAAGCCCACGCTGACCCCGTCGATCTCGCCCCTCTCCTTGAGGATGGTGTAGAGGTCCAGCATGGCCTGGGTGGGGTGCTCGCGGCTGCCGCTGCCCCCGTTTATAACAGGCAGGCCGGTCACCTGGGCGGCGAAGCGCGACGAGCCCATGCGCCTGTCCCTGAGGACTATGCAGTCCGTGTCGTAGCTTTCAATCATCTTCACGGTGTCGTGGAGGGTCTCCCCCTTGGCGAGGGAGGTGGCCGAGGGGTCCCTGTTGGAGAGCACCTTGCAACCGAGGTTAACAGCGGCCGCCTCGAAGCTCCCGTAGGTCCTCGTCGAAGGCTCCAAGAAGAGGAGGGCCACCCTCTTGTCGGTGAGGGTGTCCTCGTACCTCCCCGGGTTGGCCTCCACGTCCGCGGCGACGCTGAATAACGACTCAAGCTCCTCCCTGGAGAAGTCTTTGGTGCTGAGAACATCCCTGCCCCGAAACCTGTCCCTAGCCAAGTTTACCACCAGACCTTCGAGCACCTTTTATTTAAAACATACCCCGTGCATAGGCCGGCGTGGTCGCCGTTTTCTTAACCCGTTATTAAAAGGCTATATTTGGATGGTGCGAGTGTATGCGATTTAAGCGTGATTCTCGGCTTATCTCTGGTACGTCCTCAGGAATCGTCCGTGTTGGAAGCCCCGGCGCCTTCTTTTAGTTAAAACATATGCTACTAATTATATTTTATTAATATATTATAATAAATAGACTAAATCTTTTTAAACGGATAACCCTGACGTTGACATGGAGTGGCCCGGCCCCTCTTACGCCGACGCAGTGGCGGCGCTTAACGCCGAAGGGATCCATGTCGTAGTACTGTCCACATACACATCTTGGTACACAAGCCTAGCGGAAGACACGGGGGGAGCCGCCAAACAGATCAGCTCAGACAGCTCCGACATCGTGGGGGCCCTCATGGCGGCTCTGGAGGAGGTGCTGACAGACGTATGGTACTAGGTCGACTGCCCACCAGAGATCGACGTAAGCCTGGATCCCGTGATGTATGACGATGTCCCCGACGGGTCTGTGCTGGCCTTCACCGAGACCATCACGGCGCCGTCCTCCACCGTGCAGCCGTCAGGATAGACTATTGTGGGCGAGTCGGGGGGCCCCTTCACGGTGAACGACTCCCAGCCATGCTCCGCGGAGTATCTCGGCTCAACCATCGAGCCAGACGACGAGTCGTACCCGCCCCAGACCTCCACCGCTACGCCGTAGGCACCCGGCGCCGCATCGGCAGGCAGAATATACTCGACTGCGACGTTGGTCTTCTTCGACGTCAGGGTCGCCTCCCGGCCTTAGAAAGCCTGCCTTGATCCAGAAGGCTCTGGCTGTGCGCCCTGTGTTCTCCACCCACACCCTCATGCTTAAAGTGTCGCCGGCGTCCATGGCCCCCGTGGGGAAATCCGGGTCCAGGATCGACGCGCCGTCACCGGCATGGACTCGGGAAAAGGGTTATGAGCTAAAATTAAGGCCAGAAATATGAAAAGACCGGCGTTAAATGCGTTTTTCTTCAAATATCGTCTTCCCTTCTTTACCTCAAGTGATATAAAAACTGCACTATATCTGCCAATAAAACTAAAAATAGGATTATCGCCTGAAAATTGAATGATTTGTCTCATAACCCACCTTCATCTTGAGGCACAAGCAGCCGTTCACTCGGTGAAGATCCACGACGTTCCTGATCCTCTTCATCAAAACGATGTAGTGGTCCGCGTTGTCCTGCTTTACAACGAAGTCGTCCACCCCCGCCTAGAAAGCCTCACAGGTGATCCCCTCGTCACAGACGTTGGAGTACATGACGACGGGTATCATCGAGTGCTCCCGCAGCCTCTTAGTGAACTCGATGCCATCCATCTCAGGCATGTTGAAGTCAGACAAGACGCAGTCCGGCTCAGACTCCATCACAAGCTCCATGGCTTCCACGGGTGAAGTGGAGCACTTCACCTCGACCTCCCTGTCAAATGACTGTATAATCTTCTTAGTGATCTCAAGAACAAACGGCTCGTCGTCGACGTGTACTATTGTAGCCGTGAACCAGCCCCCAGAGTTTGTAGAAAGGATGGCCTAAATGATAGATTAAGAATGCCACGGAACGATTTGGTATGATAGTTCCCTATTATTGATCTATACCATAAATTGACTAAACGCGTGTCGGAACGAAATGGAGTGATCGTTCCATATCAATGATCCATATTAAAAACGTGTCTCAGAATATGGAAAGAAACTGCTTTCTCAAGCAACCCGCTTAGTTTCTTGATTACTGCATCGAAAAACGTGAATCACAACCTAGTTCATGAAAATAAAGAGAAAAAGTATGCTAGTCTTTGGCGAGCTGTATGGATATGTTGCTTATGTTCCTTGGGCTGCCGTCCTCGTTCTCCAGCCGCTCGGTCCCTATGCTGATGTCCTTCACCATAAGGTCCGCCACGAACTGGTTCCTCACAACCTCAGCCACGTCCACCGCCTTGCTGATGGCCCGCCCCCTGGCCATGAGGGTCACCTCGCTGTCCTCGGCTTTGAGGGCCGTCATCACGGCAAGGCAGTAGGCCATAACCGGCTTCCTGCCAATGTATATCACGCTACCCTGTTCCATCTCGTACACCTTTACATAGTACACTAGTCGGGTAACCCTGAATTTATCCATACGAGTATTAATCTTTTAGGAATAAAACGGCTGAAACGCGCCCGAAACACCGATCAATTCGATATCACGACTCCATTAACACTATAAAACAGGCGTCGAAGGGTTCAACCGAACGTCATTTGGCCGGCCGATGCGAGAACACAGCCCAGAGGAAGAGAGTACTAGGTAAAATTTACTTGACGCTGTTAGTCTGCCTTCTTCTCTCTTTCAATTTATACACGTTTTCCAACCCCAGCGAACCCACAGTCACCCCAAGTAAAGTAAACGTAGATGACATTGTCCTCGTAGAGGGCGACGGCGTAGGAGGCGGCCTAACCGCGATCATCTATCTAGACGAGGTGAAGACGTGGGACGGCAGCGCAGGCGCAGTAAACGCGACCTCCAGCGAGCCAAGCGGCTACTACAGCGCCACCTTCAGAGCCCCCGAGATCCCCGGGGGGACCCATTACATCATCGCCGTAGAAGAGGGCTGCCCAGTGACCGCCTCCACAT
>CAZBUI010000109.1:0-7230 GCA_964495055.1 uncultured Candidatus Bathyarchaeia archaeon
CCCGCTAGGATACTCAGCGACGAGCTCAACATACGCAGCCTGGCGAGCCTCCAGGTGATATACTACGCGGGGGTCAACGAGAGGAGCGACGAGCCCCAGGTGAAGTACCCGCTGAACGCGGACATCGCGGGCCTCAACGTGTTGGTGGTTGACGACGTCGCCGACTCGGGTAACAGCCTCAGGGTCGTGAAGGAGTACGTGGAGAGGCTCGGCCCACGGGAGGTAAAGATAGCCACCCTGCACTATAAGCCGTGGAGCAACTTCAAGCCGGACTTCTACGCAGAGTCTGCCGACAAGTGGATCATCTACCCGTGGGAGCCGCGGGAGAGCATCGAGGGCATAAGAGAGAAGCTGCTGTCTGAGGGGGTGCCCGAGGACGAACTCGCCGTGAAGCTCATAGAGATAGGGTTCACCAGCAAACAGGTGCGGCGGTTCCTAGGACTCAAACACGTATAGGACCTCATCGTAGGTGCGTCCCATCCACTCGGTCCCCGGCTCATAACGGACCAGCTTCTTATCTTCGAGCGTCTCACGTAGCCACGCGTTGGCCTCCTCCTTCAAGCTGATCTTCTTGTCCCTGAGGAGCTCCAGGGGGATGTATACCTGTACATTTATGGCGGACAGCCTTTTTCAACTGAAACTTTCTCTATTTTGTTACACCCAAAATTGATTTAAATGCCTTCAAGGTAGAATTCGCATAGTGGTCATATGCTTATGAACAACATCAAGGAATCGGATCCCGAGGTACATCAGCTGATTCTCAGCGAAGCCAACAGGATAGAGAACGGAGTCGAGTTGATTCCATCTGAAAACTTCGTCTCCAGAGCGGTTCTGCAGGCGATGGGATCGGTTTTCACGAATAAATATTCCGAAGGCTACCCGAAGAGGAGGTACTACGGTGGGCAGGAGTTCGTGGATAAAATCGAGAACCTAGCGATCGAGAGAGCCAAACAGCTGTTCGGGGCTGAGCACGTCAACGTGCAGCCGTACTCGGGTTCACCCGCAAACCAGGCCGTCTTCTTCGCGCTGCTGAACCTCGGCGACAAGTTTATGGGCCTAGCCATGGACTGCGGCGGGCATCTGACGCACGGGAGCCCCGTAAACTTCTCAGGCATCCAGTACAAGCCAGTACCCTACTTTGTCGACAGAGAGACCGAACTGATAGACATGGATGAGGTGAGGAAGCTGGCTTTGAAAAATAGGCCGAAGATGGTAATATCCAGCCTCACGGCGTATCCGAGGAAGCTGGATTTCAAGGAGTTCCAAGAGATCTGTCAGGAAGTCGACGCCTACCATCTCGCCGACATCAGCCACATCGCCGGCCTCATAGTTGGGGGTGTCCACGAGTCGCCCTTCCCCTTCACCGACGTCGTCACCACGACCTCTCACAAGACGCTGCGCGGGCCCAGAGGGGCCATCATAATGTGCAGGAAGGAGGACAGGCTGCACGACAAGTACCACGGTGACACCGAGAAAAACTTGGCGCAGCTGATTGACTCCGCGGTTTTCCCCGGGCTCCAGGGAGGGCCCCACGACCACATAACTGCCGCTAAGGCTGTCGCCTTCGGCGAGGCGCTGAGGTCCGAGTTTAAGGAGTATGCGCGCCAGATAGTGAAGAACGCCAAGGCGATGGCCGAGGAGCTGATGGCGCAGGGCGTTAAGCTGGTCACGGACGGGACGGACAACCATCTCATGCTCATCGACCTCAGGCCAAAGGGCCTCGAGGGGAGGGGGAAGCAGCTCCAGAGCGCGATGGACAAGGCCAACATTACGCTGAACAAGAACGCGGTGCCTTTCCAGGAGGCGAGCCCCTTCAACCCGTCGGGGCTGAGGCTGGGGACGCCTGCGGTTACGACCAGAGGCATGAAGGAAGGCGAGATGAAGGTGATCGCCCGGTGCATCAGCAGGGTCATCGACAACTACAGGGACAAAGCGGTTCTGGAGAAGGTGAGACAGGAGATCATGGAGCTGGTCAAAGACTTCCCCCTCTACCCCGACTTAGGCGTCCTAGAGTAGTAGAGCCCGTGGCTGGCGTCCTGTGCGTGCCGTCCAGCACCAGATCCTAGCCTGCTGGCGGGGGCGAGGTCTGTGTCTGGTCTGAGCCCCTCGTGGTTATCGTGTATGCAACGGGCTGGCTGGACATCCATGGAGAATTATCTGTCTTTGTTAAAATCTTGTCTAAGGCGGGGCTACTGGATCTCTTCCAGGACTTCCTCGGCGGCCTCTTGGGCCTCGGCTAGCAGGTCCGACTTGACGACGGTGGTAATGTAGCCCGCGATCCTGTTGCGGAGCTTCTTGGAGACGTCTAGCCCTATCTCTTTGAGGAACTGTTTGTTGGGCTCGAACTCGGGCTGGAAGCTGTACGGGTACATGTCCAGCAGCTCGAGGCTTATCCGTTTCACCATCTCCGTGCGTACCTTACCCAAACAATCGCACCTGTGCGCCTTAATCACCTGTGCCGTGCTTTTAAACGTTTACCCTCAACGCTGTGTGAGGCGCACGCGGTCTAGTCGTATGTCCGTGTAGCCGCTGAGGAGTATGCCCCTGAGCTCGAGGTCCGTGGACACGGCGTCGTTGACGAACTCTAGGGTCACCTCGCTCCACCCGCCTTTGGGTAGGCTGCTAGCGTCCACGGTGGTGTTGGCGAGGGTCTCGCCCCTGGTTCTGGCGTCGAGGAGTATTACGCCGGTCAGGGTGTGGTTGCCGGTCTTGAGCCTGAACTCTGCGGTGTAGTTTCCCTCGGGCGCTATCTCGTAGGGGCCGTACCATATGGTGCTGGTTTTCCGGTTCATGTCCACGTAGCGGATGGCTTCGCCGGTGGTGGAGTCGGGGTCCTTGACTATCTCGGCGTTCATGGTTATGAGGTCCCGGGGGCCGTACGTGGCTGACATGGGCTCGTAGAGGAGGGGCGTCGAGCCGCCGCCCAGCTGGTACAGGTATATGTTGTCGTAGAAGGCGTGGAGGCTGTAGTTGCCGTGGGCGACTATGTGGAAAGCGGTCTTGGCCGTGCCGTGGGGGTCTGTCTCCATGTCGAGGAGTATGTAGTCTGTCCTGAGGGACATGAGGGTGGAGTTGGCTCTGCGCCACGTCTCGGGGTCCTGCGCTATCTCGGGCACCATGACGTAGGCGTCCAGCCGGTTGCTGACGTGGGGAAAGATGTTGTCCTGGGTGAGCACCGAGGCTTCGGGGGGTATGAGCGCCAGCATCTCCTTGAGTCGTTGACTCCTCTTACCGGCGGCCGGCTTTATGTACGCGGGGCTCAGGCTGAAGCCGTCGGTGAAGGGGCTGAGGGGGCTCAACGCGACGCAGCTGGCGGCGTGGATGACTATGAGCCCCGTCACTATGGCTTTGACGCTGACGCCGTCGCCCTGCTTGAGGGAGCTGCTTAGCCTCTCCAGCCCCTTTATGAGGGAGACGTATATGAAGGGCAGCACCAGGGCGGGGTACTGGAACCCAAGCCTGTAGTAGGGTGGGTAGTTGGACAGCACGGAGACGGCGAACCAGGGGACGGCTGGTATGAGGGTTGCTGGGCTCAGTAAGCCTAGGAAGAGGCTCGGAGTGAAGAGGGAGAGCACGTACACGTTCTTGTCGAACCAGTCGTAGGAGACGGCCCTGAAGGCCTTGCCGGGGCGCGTTAAGACGCGTAGGGGGACCTGCGTCGGCGAGTCCACCTCCAGGATCGCGAAGTTCTGCCCTGCCTTCAGGTGTTTGGGCACGTCGGGGTTATAGTGGTTCACCACGCTGGCCGAGAGGGTCCACCAGAGCACCGTGACGGCTAGCACCGCCAGTATGGGCGCTATATCGCGCCGTAGGGCGGCTTTTTCTCGCAGGTTTGTCCCTTGAAGTTTTCGGTGGACCACCAGATAGGCCACGTAGCTGAGCATGACTACCACGACCTGCTCCTGGACCGACAGCGCCAGTATGGAGGCGGCTACCATCCGCTTCGTGTCCCAGCGTAGGGTGTAGAGCAGGAGGTAGTTGAGTATGAGGGGCAGCATGCTCTGGATGTGGAAGTCGTAGGAGTTTACGCCGTGGAGGGCGGGGTTCAGCAGGTACGCCGCGGCAAGCGTCGCCGCCGTCTCCTCGGGCAGCCGCGTCTTCGCGATGAGGTATAACGGGTAAGCGGATAGCCCCAGTATGAGGCTCTGCAGCACCAGCAGGGTCACGGGCGACTGGTGGATGTAGTAGAACGGGACCAGCAGGAAGAGTATGGGGCTGAAGTGTACCCCGAAGAAGCTGCCAGACTCTACTAGGTGCTGCTCACAGGTGTTATAGAAGATCATGCCCCGGTTCACCGTCGTCCAGAAGGACTGGTGGAATATGCCTAGGTCCCACGCGTAGGTGGAGAACGAGTTGTGCTTAGAGACGGTGTACCATGACAACGCCGCCGTGTACACCAGTATCGCGGCGGCTACCTTCAGCCTGCCCCTTTGTTTCAACTTTTCCTCGATGAAACCCATTCACTGGGGGTTAAGTTGAACCCGATTTAAGACTGATGTAACCCACAGCACGCCTCGCGGTATAGAACCCCAAAGGGAGTTCGATGGCGTTCGGGTTGAAAATCCATCTTATAGAGTTAAAAAATGAAAAAAGCAAGAATCTAGCCCTCTCGGCGGAACGGTTCGCAAGTATTAAATATTATTCGAAACGAAAAGAGGAAATAGAAGGGAACAGGATGCCCAACGAGATTAAGGTGGCGCCGATGCATAAGCTCATAAAGAGAGCTGGCGCCGACAGGGTGAGCGAGGAGAGTGCGATCGCCCTTGGACTGGCCTTAGAGGAGATAGGCATGAAGATGGCCATGGAGGCCATAGACTTCGCCAAGCACGCGGGCCGCAAGACCGTGAAAGCTAGGGACATAGAGATCGCGGCCAAGAAGGTCCTTGAGCGATAGGATAATATATTTCTCCCGGGGCATCATTCTGGCTTAAGATGGCTACCATTCAGTGTGACGTGCTCGTTGTGGGCGCGGGGCCGGGCGGCAGCATGGCCGCAAGGGCGGTGGCCGAGAATGGCGTCGAAGTGATATTCATCGAGGAGCACCCCGTGGCCGGCACACCGGTCTTCTGCGCCGAGGGGCTGAGCATCGGCGGCATCCATGACGGGGGGCTCGTGGCCGAGCTTCCGTATGTCTCTCAGCAGATCACCATGGCCCGGATCGTGGCGCCCAACGGGAACACCGTGGGCCTCACCAGCGAGGACTGGACAGGGTACACGCTGAACAGGGAGGTCTTCGACAAGACCCTCGCAGAGAACGCTGAGAAGGCGGGCGCCAGGCTCATGACCGACACGAGGGCCACCGGGGTAATAATGAATGGGGGCCAGGTCGTCGGCGTCAGGGCGGTCCACAACGGAGAGGATATCGAGTTCATGGCGAAGGTGGTCATCGGCGCCGACGGCCACTGGAGCATAACGCGGCGCTCCGCTGGCCTCGACAGGTATTTCAGGGACTACGTCACGTGCGCCCAGTACCAGCTAGGCGGCCTTGACCTGGAGACGCCGAGCGTCAACGAGTTCTGGATGGGCGAGAAATACGCGCCGGGAGGCTACGCGTGGGTGTTCCCCAAGGGCAGGGAGGTGGCCAACGTGGGCCTGGGGGTCAGGGTGAAGCACACCAAGCCGGCGATAGAATATCTCAAGGACTTCATAGCCCGGGACCCACGGTTCAGGAACGCCGAGATACTGAAGAAGAACGGGGGCATCTGCCCCGTGAGCGGCACCCTCGACAGGATCGTCGCTGACGGGCTCATGCTGGTAGGCGATGCGGCGGGGCAGCTCATACCCATGACTGGGGCGGGGATCCACAGCGCCATAGAGGCCGGGAAGATGGCGGGCAGGGTGGCCGCCGAGGCCGTCAAGGAGGGCGACGTATCGGAGAAGCGGCTCTCAGCTTACCGCGCGGAGTTCGACGAGTACTGGGGCAAACGGATCAGGGACAGCGGCAGGGCGCTGGAGATGCTGGACAGGTTCTCCGACGAAGACCTGAACACGCTGTCCGAGGTAATCACAAACGAAGATGTTCTCTCGCTGGCGAACGGCACCAACGTCGCGGCCACCGTCGCGGGACTAGTCAAGCGCAGCCCCATGAAGATAATCCGGCTCATAAGCGCTTACCTCAGATGAACTACTCGCTTCTAAGGGCCTTGACTGGGTCCAGCTTGGAGGCACGGTAGGCTGGGCCCGCCCCGGAGAGTATGCTAGTTACGAGGGAGAAGGCAACGACGGCTAGCCCTAGGGGCAGGTTGTACTCCACGGGTAGCCCTACGATGCCGCCCCCCATCTTCCCCAAGGTGAAGCCCACTGCTGACCCGGCTACGCCGCCTATGATGCCGGTGTACGCCGCCTCGCTGAGGAAGAGGAGCATAATGTCCACGCTGTTCGCCCCTATGGCCTTCATGGTCCCTATCTCCTTCATGCGTTCGTTCACCGAGACGGCCATGGTGTTGACGATGCCGAGGTCGGCCACGAAGAGGCTTATGGCCGCGACGCCGCCGAGCACGGCCTGAACGGTCCCCGTGACCTGCTCCTGCACGTCTATCGCCGCCTTGGGCGACACCACGAAGAAGCCGACGCCGAGCCTTTCCTCCAGTTCTTCGGCCACCTCCTCCGCGTCGTCGGAATCCCTGACGTTGACCTGTACTATGGCACAGCTTCCTCCCTGCTCGTAGAGCTGGTCGCATGTCCTGAAGGGGATTCCTATGACGTTGTCCACGTCTAGGCCGAACATGGTTTCGTGCTCCTCAAGGACGCCGACGACCCTGAGGGTGATCTCTTTTTCCTCTCCCCTGACGTTGATGGTGAGCTTTATCCTGTCCCCCACGCCGATTATCGGCTCCTCCTCGTCGGTGGGGTGTGCTACGTTCTTACCGACGAAGGCCACCGCGCTGTCTCCGCGGGTGAAGAACCTTCCCTCGGTCATCTTGATGTCTTTGTTGATCTCTTGGAAACTGTCGCCGACGCCCATCACCTTGGCGGTGTAGGTCTCTCCCTTGACGGTGTACGAGCCGCCGCCCATTATTATCTCGCAGATGTCCCTGACTTCCCCTGTGTCCTGTATGGTCTCACGGTCGCGCCAGCTGACGCTGTCTTGGCTGGTTATCTGGGTGGCGCTGAGGGTCATCGCCGCGTCTTTGGCTTCCTCGGGGACGACGAACAGGGTATTGGCCCCTATGACGCTGATCTGGTCCCTTATCTGGGTGTTCATGCCGTCTGCGAGGGAGACGAGCCCAG
>CAZBUI010000110.1:0-7119 GCA_964495055.1 uncultured Candidatus Bathyarchaeia archaeon
ATGAACCTCATGATGAGCGTCAACGTGGACGAGCCGGGGGACGTTTTGGAAGCCCTAGAGCTAGCCGGCGTAGAGAGCGGTTTCGGGGACGAGTGGCTCAGGGTCATGTCCGTGAAGATCATGGGGGACGGCAGCGGCGCCGGCGGCACCTGCTGCGTCTACGAGCACCAGCACAGGGGCACCAGGGGCCTCGGCATGTGGATGACCGAGCCCGAGGAGGTGAAGCGCCTCGTTAAAAAGGCCCACGACGCGGGACTACGCGTAAGCATCCACAGCATCGGCGACAGGGGCATAGACATGGCGCTGGACGCCATAGAAGAGGCCCAGAGACGGAACCCGAAGCCTGACATGAGGCACAGATTAGAGCACAACAGCCTGTGCACCCCGAAGCAGCTGCGACGCATCAAGGAGCTGGGCGTCACGCCCAGCAGCAGCATCGGCTACATGTACGGCTTGGGGGACCAGTACGCTGAAAACTTCGGGCCAGAGCGAAGCAGGTGGCTCCACCCCCACAGGACGATGCAGGAGATGGGGATCATAGCCGGCGGCAACAGCGACTGCCCAGTCACCTACTACAGCCCCTTTGTCCAGCTCTACGAGGCCGTGACCCGTAAATCCAGCAGCGGCCAGGTGGTAGGACCCAAGGAGGCCATTGGCGTCATGGACGCATTAAGAGTCTACACATGGAACGGGGCGTACCTCAGCAAAGAGGAGGACAGGCTTGGCAGCGTGGAGCCGGGGAAGCTAGCCGACCTCATCGTGCTGGACAGAGATATATTGACGATACCTGAGGATGAGATCAAGGACATACAGGTGCTGACGACCATCGTGGACGGAAAAATTGTCTACGAGAAATAGTATTCAGAGACGTGTATCACTCCTAAAAAAAGGGGTTTATTTTTTCGGTCCCGCTGTCTTGACTGAGTCCGTCCCCACGAAGCCCAGCCCGTCGACCGTCTTGCCTACGAGGGTGGCCTCGGTGTCGCCCATCTCTATGCCGGTGTCCTGGGTCTTGAAGTGATAGATGGCGTCCAAGTCCCCGTCGCCGTCGTAGTCCTCCATGTGGCCGCAGCAGCCCTTGTGGGCCGGAGCGGCCAAGCCGGGCCCGAACCTGACGGTGCAGTGGTCGACCGTCGAGGCGTCGAACTCGTCCGTGGTCACTATGGCAACCGGCACCACTCCCTTATTTTTAGGGTTCAAGCCGTTCGGGTAGCTGCCAGGCTTGATGTCTATGACTATCTCGATGGGCGGCACGACCCGTTCGAGGGTGAGCAGCGCCCAGCAGGTGTCGCAGATGTCGTTGCCCCAGCTCATGTCCTCCCACCTGCTGTTCATCTGGGTGTCCAAGATCATCTGGGCGAACTCCTAGTACCAGTCGTGCTCGGGCACGTCGTCGCCGTCGAGGTCCAGCTTCGATACGCCTCCGAAGACGAGTCCCTTCATGAGGCAGTACATGGCTTGGAAGTTGGGGGTGGGCATGTCCTCGTCCACAAACCCGTCGCCGTCGTTGTCAAGCCCGTCGAGGGGGTCCTCGTCGATGAGGCCGTCTCCGTCGTCGTCGTAGTTGTTGTTGGCGCGCCACCCAGGCTCCATGTTCCAGTTGAACCCAAGGTCGTTCCAGTGCCTCTCGACGTAGTTCAACGCGTTCTGGAACCTTGTCGATGACGGGTCGTCTCCACAGTATCTGAGCTGGAAGAGTAGGTTGCCCGTCTTTAGCTCATTCACCCAGGACCACGGATCAACGTAGCCTGATCCGCCGTCGGGATCCGTCTCGCCGTCGTCGTCGAGTGGGCCCGGGTCGTTCTGGATGTAGTCGAGGTAGCCGCTCATCTCAGTCTTGACCCATGCGGGTACGATGCACCCCATGCCCTCAGCAGCAGCCAGCCCAAGGACGGCGTAGCCGCCGTTGGAGTTGTCCGGCCAGCCGCTGTCGTTGTCCACCATGTGGTACTCCCAGCCTCCCTCCCGCGGCCCCACGTCGACCTGCCCGAAGGCCAGCCAGTCGGCGAGCTCTTGGGCTATCTCGATGTAGGTGTCCGGGGAGGCGTCCCCGTTGAAGTCGAGTCCTCCCTCGTTTTGTCTGCCCGGTGTCCCGCACGCCTCCAGCGCCATGAGCATTATCCCGGTCGTGTACGTGGAGTGGTACCCGTTGGTGCTATAGAAACACAGGGAGTAGCCGTTCCCGTTCGAGTCCGGGTCATCGAGCGTCCCGGAGTATCCTGCCACGTGGTTCTGGACGCTGGTCGCGTGTAACTCGATGTGGTTTGCGCCGCCCCCTACGGGGTCGACGCTGAATATGAACTCCCAGCCCTTTTGAACGTTGTCCGAGTACATGTATCTAGGGTCGAAAGGCGAGTCGTAGCCCAGCTCGTACGCGCGGTCGCATAGCTTTATGAGCGCGAGCCCGGTCATGGCTGTCCTGTCCCATTCCGGTGGTGACCCCCACCCGCCGTCGTCGGGCCACTGGGCCGTGGCTAGCCACGCTAGCCCGGTCTCTATGGCCGCGGTTATCTCCTCAGGGGTAGCCGCGTATGAGATGGGTGTCATGGTTGCCGGTGTAAGCAGAATGCCGAAACAAATCAGAGCAACCAGGTTTTTCTTCATTGTTGCTCAAGGAACATGGAGTCATAGTTGTAACCAATACTTACTGTTACTAGATACTGGACAGTCGTGGTCACTCTTTGTTAGCCTTGACGTGTGGAAAAAATCCGAGAACGACCTAAACAACATCCAAGTTCATGTCACGTGGATCGAGAAGCTTCAAGCACGAGCCGTTGAACGGAAGCTAGAACTCGGGCTCGGGCTTCCCAAGCTTCTTGTCGTAAGCCGCCTTCACCAGCCCATAGTAGGGCGGGCTCGGCGCCCACGGTCGGCTCTTGAACTCGGGGTGGAACTGGGTGGCCAGGAAATAGTAGTTGTCCGGCAGCCAGAGCACCTCCTTGAGCCTCTTCTCCTTGCTCCAGCCGGGGAAGGCCGCGCCCCCCTCCTCCAGCACGTCCCAGTACTCCGGGTTCACCTCCCATCTGTGCCTGTGACGCTCCATGATCTCCGTGGAGCCGTAGAGCCTGTAAGGAAGGCTTCCCTCCTCCAGTACAACCGGATTCGCCCCTAACCGCATGGTTCCCCCTAACTCGCTGATCTCCTTCTGCTCGGGCAGCAGGTCAATAACGGGGTGGGGCGTCTCCGGGACGCACTCTGTGCTCGCCGCCCCTTCGAGGCCCACCACGTGGCGGGCGTACTCGACCGTCGCAAGCTGGAACCCGTAGCAGATGCCGAGAAACGGCTTGTCCCGGGTCCTGCAGTGGCTTATGGCTATTATCTTGCCCTCTGCGCCGCGCTGCCCGAAGCCCCCAGGGACTAGGACGCCGTCGTAATCGTCAAGGACCTTCACGTGTCTGATGTCGTCCTCGAAGACCTCGGTCTCGATCCAGTCGATCTGCACCCTACAGCCCGACTTGGCCGCAGCGTGGCGTAATGCCTCGTTGACGCTGACGTAGCAGTCGGCCAGCTCGGCGTACTTGCCGCACATGGCGATCTTGACGACGTCCGTGGGCGTCCGGTACCTCGCCACCATGGCCTTCCACCCGGCCCAATCAGGCTTGCCTTCCTCTAGGCCCAGGTACTCGCGGACCACTTCGCCCATCCCCTGCTCCTCAAGCTCCAGCGGCAGCTCGTAGAGGGTGGGCACGTCGACGCTGCTGAACACGGCTCTCTCCTCGACGCTACAGTAGAGGGCGATCTTCCTCCGGTGCACGGGCTCCAGCCGGCCTGTCTCCACCCTGGCGGCGATGATGTCGGGGTTGAGGCCTATGGCCCTGAGCTCCTTGACGCTGTGCTGCGTGGGCTTCGTCTTGGGCTCCCCCACGGCGTCGAGCACGGGCACCAGGGTAACGTGGACCAGAAGCGTGTCCCCCTTCTTCTCCTCGTTCCTCATCTGCCTGAACGCCTCAAGGAAGGGCAGCCCCTCGATGTCGCCCACGGTGCCCCCGCACTCGATGAGGACTATGTCTGCCTTGCTTTTTCCTGACACGAGCCTGATCCTGCGCTTGATCTCGTCTGTGACGTGGGGTATGATCTGGACGCACCTGCCCAGGTATCCGCCTTTACGCTCCCGCTTGATGACCTCTTGGTAGACCTGGCCGCTGGTGATGTTGTTGAGCTCGGTGAACTCGCCGTTCAGGAACCGTTCGTAGGTGCCGAGGTCCATGTCCGCCTCGTAGCCATCGTCGAGGACGAAGACCTCGCCGTGGATGTATGGGTTCATGGTGCCGGCGTCCAAGTTGAGGTAGGGGTCGCACTTCACGGCGGTCACGTTGAACCCGCGGGCCTCAAGCATTTTGCCGATGCTGCAGGTGACTAGTCCCTTCCCGAGGCCGCTCAGGACGCCGCCCGTGATAAAAACATACTTCGTCACTTCAGTAACCTGCCAATAATACTGCGATTCACACAGCGGTCCAGTATAAATCATTCGCAGCCGCAAATATAAGCTAGAAGCCGTGTGATCAATCGACTTTGTCGGGTAATTCTCTCGGAATCTGGCTAGATCAGAGGAATTACAGGATATTTCAATTATGAAGAAAAAGTCATCTGTTGTTCCGTATGTGGAGCCTTGCGTCGGTGGTGATGTTGAGCCCCAGCTGGGAAAGTGGCCTCTCGCAGCCCGAATCCATGAGGTGCGTCGAGTGCATCTCGCATCCCTTGAGCCGGGGGAGAACGCCTAGGCACTCGGCGGCGTTGGGGGTGAACACGGAGCTCACGGACAGTGCGTCCAGGACCTCCTTCACGTCCAGCAGCCCGTCGCTTAGCCCCATGCTACCCTTCAGGCTGTTGAGTGCCTCGATGATCACGGGGGAGAGGACGTTTATCTCGTCGGGGATGCCCGCCAGCGTCTTCACGGCGTTGAGCAGCGCCGCCGACTCCGCGTGCAGCAGGGGCGAGCTCTTCCCAGTTACGATGACGGTGCCGCCGTTCGTGTAAAGCTCTATGGCCGAGCCGCTGTAGAGGCCGTTGAACCCCTTAGACGGGTCGGTCTTCGCCTCTTCCCAAGCCCTGTTGGCGGCGGTCGCCACGGCTCTGTCGCCTGGCTTGACGCCCACCTTCCCCATTATCTCGTCCATCCTCTCTAGGGTTTCGTAGGTGGTGTGGCCCTCCACGAACTCCCGCTGATACTGGTAGTAGCGGCGCACTATCTCGTCTCTGCTCGCCTGCCTGACCACCTGGTCGTCCACGATACCCTGCCTAGCCATGTTGACGCCCATGTCGGTGGGGCTCCTTATCTCGGACATAGGGTCGCCTGGCTCGGTCATCTTCTCTATGATCTTTAGCATTATGGCGAAGTTCTCGACGTCCCGGTTGTAGTTTGTTGACTCCACGCCGTATTCCTCAAGGTGCCAAGGGTCCAAGCAGTTGTAGTCCCCTATGTCGGCGGTGGCGGCCTCGTAGGCGACGTTCACGGGGTGACCCACGGAGAGATCCCATATGGGAAAGGTCTCGAACTTGGCGAACCCGCTCATGACCCCCATCTTCCTGTCCTGGTAGACCTGGCTCATGGAGAAGCTCATCTTGCCGCTGCCGGGTCCGGGGGCCGTAACCACCACTATGCGTTTCTCTGTTTCCACGTGCTCGGATCTGCCGTAACCCTGGTCGCTGACCACCCGGTCCAGGTCGTTGAGATACTCGTCTATCTCGTAGTGAATGTATACCTTGATGCCCCGGTTCTCGAGGCGCTGCTTGAACTTGTGGGCCGCCTGCTCGCCGCCGTACCTGTTGATTACCACGGCGGAGACGTCGAGGCCCAACTCGCCTAGGTCGCCTATGTCTTTTAGTATCTGGTCCTCGTAGGTAAGCCCGAAGTCCCGTCTAATCTTCCTGCCCTCGATGTCCTTGGCGCTTATGCAGTGAACTATCTCCAAGTCGTCAAGCTTCCTGAGCATCTGGACCTTGGTGTCAACCTCGAAGCCGGGCAGCACCCTGCTGGCGTGGTGGTCGTACCGTAGCTTGCCGCCGAACTCCAGGTAGAGCTTGTCGTACTGGTCCACCCGCTCCATGATGCGCCGGACCTGTGCGGAGAGGTACCTGCCGGTGTCGAACCCCTTCGCCCTGATCATAGTCTGCTCCGCCTATCAGCGCGAGAGGATATACCTGTGAACGTCGAGCCGTGCGCCATACCTAGCGTATGTTTAAGCATAATGGTACTGTGTCTAGGCGGGTTCTTCGGCATATCCAACAATATTTTGATGTCTAATAAGACACTTGCGGGACAGACGTCGAAAGGAGCCCGCGCGTTACATCTCAGCCATTATCCGCTTCAGCTTCAAGGCGTACACGTCGGGTAGCCGTGGAAGGCCAAGCCGAGCCGCCGGCCCCGCGTATAGAGCTACAAGGTTCTCGGGGAAGAGACACAGCTCGACGATGTCTTTTAACCCGATCTCGGGGTCATCCTCCAGCACGGATATGATCCTCTCGCCGATGAAGTGGACCTTGGGGAGTATGGACTCCCGGTCGATGAGTATAGCCATGAGCCTATTCTTATATTCCTCCAAGGACGCCTCTCCGTCCAAACAATCCCTTATCAGGTTCCAGGCTTCCTCTAGCATCTCGTTCTGGTTCTGTTCATAGCCGCGTATCTTCTCGTTGGCCTCGGGGCTCTTGTGCTCACCCGCCTTGACCATGTTCGGTGTGCAGTAATGGTTGGCGAGCCCCTCGGATATGAGGTGAATGACGAGCTGGGCCGCCACCCCTTCCGGCGTGTCTGCGCTCTCTGCGAGCCTCGCGAGCCCCAGCCTCCGGGACAAACAGCTCATGAGGCCGGCGTGGTGAAACTCGTGGGCCATGTGGTCCATGCTTATGTCGTCGAGGCCGTGGAGGATGCTCCGCCCGACGTCGCCGCCGCGCACCATCCCCGGGTTGAAGGCGTCCACCGTCAGGTACACGGTGCTCTCGATGGGCGTGCCCGCCGGAAGGTACATCAACGCCTTCTGTTCAGCCGCTCCGAAGTCCAAGTTGAGAACGGCTTCTACCTCCCTTCTTAGCCTCGACACGGCCTCGAGGCTGTAGCATGAACGGAAACCCTCCTCGAACCGGAGCTTCACCGGGTCGGTGTTCACCGGCTGCTCCGAG
>CAZBUI010000111.1:0-7064 GCA_964495055.1 uncultured Candidatus Bathyarchaeia archaeon
GAGGGGGCACACCATCCACTACGACGGCTACTATGACCAGGCCCGGGACAAGGAGAACACCCGGGTCCTTCTGCCAAGAGGCATGAAGATGACGGAGACCATCAACACCATCGGCCGCGAGGAGGGGCTGAACGAGGTCCTTGGCATCATGGACGGCGCCATGAAGGGCAAGGAGTGCCTCGTCCGGTTCTTCAGCCTGGGCCCAACCGGCAGCAGGTTCACGATATGCGCGCTGCAGCTCACGGACAGCGCGTACGTCGCCCACAGCGAGGACATCCTCTACAGGAACGGCTATGAGGAGTTCAAAAAGCTTGGTGACGGAGAGTTCTTCACCTTCATACACAGCGCCGGAGAGCTGGACGAGCGCAACACCACGTTGAACGTGGACGACCGCCGCATCTACGTGGACATCGTGGACGGCAAGGTCTACAGCGTGAACAACCAGTACGCGGGCAACAGCCTGGGCCTGAAGAAGCTGGCGCTCCGGCTCGCCATCTACAAGGCCAACCACGAGGACTGGCTCACAGAGCACATGCTCATAATGGGTGTGAGGCACCCGGACAGGAACAGGGTGAGCTACTTCACGGGCGCGTACCCGTCGGCGTGCGGAAAGACTAGCACCGCCATGATACCGGGGATGACCATCGTTGGCGACGACATCGCCTACCTAAGAACCGATGAGGAGGGCAACTGCCGCGCCGTCAACATAGAGGCAGGCGTCTTCGGCATCATAAGGGATGTCAACCCCGTGGACGACCCGGTGATCTACGAGGCGCTCACGACCCCGCGGGAGATGATCTTCAGCAACATCCTCATCCACGAGGGAAAGCCATACTGGCTCGGCATGGGGCTGGACGAGTACCCGACGACGGGGATCAACCACAGCGGCGAGTGGTACAAGGGAAAGAAGGACGAGGAAGGCAAGGAGATACCCCTGGCCCACCCCAACGCCCGGTACACCATAAGGCTCCAGGAGCTGGAGAACCTGGACCCCAACTGGGATGACAAGGAAGGCCACGTCATACAGGGATTCTTCTACGGCGGCCGTGACAGCGACACCAACGTCCCCATCAGCGAATCGCTGAGCTGGGCCCACGGCGTATACATGGGGGCCACCATCGAGAGCGAGACCACCACAGCGACCTTGGGCAAAGCTGGGGTCAGGAGCAGCAGCCCCATGGCTGTCATGGACTTCATGGTGGTGCCCTTCGGGCTGTACCTGTCGAACCACATGAGGTTCGGCCGCAGCCTCAAGAACTGCCCCAAGGTTTTCAGCACCAACTACTTCATCAAAGGCGAGGACGGCCGCTACCTCAACAAGAAGGTGGACAAGAAGGTCTGGGTCATCTGGGCCGAGGGACGGGTGCATGGAGAGTATGACGCCGTCGAGACGCCCATCGGCTACATCCCCAGGTACGAGGACTTGAAGGCACTCTTCAGGAGGATCTTCGACAGGGAGTACACTGTTGAGGAGTACACGCAGCAGTTCAGTATCCGCATCGACAAGTACCTGGAGAAGCAGGAGAGGATGGAGAAGCTGTACGGCGACGAGGAGGGGATACCGGACGAGTTCTGGGCGGTACACCGCCGCATAAAGAAGCATCTAGAGGAGCTGCGGGAGAAAACAGGTGAACCGGTTCTCCCACCCAGCTACTTCCAGTGACCCTTTTCATCTATGCCTGGACAGGCTGCTGGCGCGCATGTGCGCCGCCATGAGAGGCTCAGGGAGCGAGTGATCCCGGAAAAAGGCGTCTACCAGCTCGAGGCATGCCCCCAGCGTGATCATGTGTCCCACCGAGACGTATATGGGCGACCCCGTAGGGGAATTCATCTTCACTCCTATAACCTTGCCACGCTGCCTTATCGGCGTCTCCTCGGCGTCATGGTCGTCGAGTTCACCGCATAGTAGCCTCCTAGCTATACCTATCGTGGGCTTGTTCGTCTCTATCCCGATGTGGGACGCCAGCCCGAAGCCCCTCGGGTGAGCGAGCCCATGCCCGTTCACCATAAGGACATCGTAGCCTGAAAGTCCCTGCAGCGCTTTCAACGCCGGGCGGAGCTCCCTATACGAGAAAAAGCCCGGTACATACGGAAACTCCACCCGGGTCTCCGCCGTAGACACCTCAACCACGTCGAGGCACTCGTCCATCACGACCGCGGCCGAGTAGGCAACCCCGCCCACGTAAGAAACGTCTACACCTGCTACTAACTCCGCTTCTTGCTCAAGTTCCACCACCTCAACCAACGCAGACAACTCCTCCTGCTCCAACGCGAGGCGGTTGAGCAACTCCCCTGAGTCTATCCACATGTTTCTCGAAGCGTCTCCTGTTTTTCTATGTATCGCCGAGATAGTGACGAGCCGCCCCCTAGGCGCTCGGTTTCCCAGTCATTTTTATAGCGGAGACTTGACACGTTCAATGTATCGAGGCGGAATCTATTGGGTTACACGGAACGAACCAAGGGATCTAAGGCGCTGAGCGAGCGGGCGGCGAAGGTGCTGCCCGCGGGGGTGAGCTACGCCATACGGGCGTTGCCGCCGTACCCGTTCTACGTCGACCACGCTGAGGGGGTGAAGGTCTATGACGTCGACGGAAACGTCTACACGGACTACTGGGTGGGTCACGGGGCCCTGATACTGGGCCACAGCCCGAAGCCCGTCGTCGACGCCGTCTCTAGGCAGCTGCCTCGTGGAACCCACTACGGGTTCGCGCACGAGAAGGAGATCGAACTCGCCGAGCGCATAGTCAGGCATGTACCCTCGGCGGAGATGGTGAGGTGCACCAGCAGCGGAACCCTTGCGAACCTCTATGGCACCCGCCTCGCCCGCGCCTATACGGGCAGGATGAAGATGCTTAAGGTGGAGGGTAGCTGGCACGGTGGATACGACAGCCTCCACGCGTACGTGACCCGCCCCTTCGCGAAGCCAGAGAGCGCAGGCCTCAACCCCAAGACCACGGAGGACACGTATGCGGTGCCCTTCAACGACGCCGATGCCGCAAGGAGGGTCGCCGAGAGGCGCGATCTGGCGTGTATCATACTCGAGCCGGTCATGGCTGCGGCGGGGTTCATTACGCCGGAGCCCGGCTACCTTGAGAGCCTCAGGGAGATATGCGACGACACGGGGGCCCTCCTCGTGTTCGACGAGGTGGTGACCGGGTTCAGGCTAGGCCTAGGCGGGGCCCAGGGCTTCTACGGCGTCGAGCCCGACATTACGATAATGGGGAAGATAATCGGCGGCGGGTTCCCGGTGGGCGCGTTCTGCGCCCAGGAGGAGATCATGGAGCTATTGGACCACCATAAGTTCCCGGAACCCGAGAGGCGGTGCGCCCACGGCGGCACCTTCACCGGCAACCCGATAAGCATGGTCGCAGGATGCGCCACCATTGACGCCCTCGAAGACGGGCAGATCTACAGGCACATAGACGGGCTCGGCGAAAAGATGCGTACGGGGCTGGAGGACATCTTCCAGCGGAGCAGAACCCCGGCGTCGGTCACCGGCGTCGGCTCCACGTTCGCCATCCACTTCCAAGAGGAGCCCCCCAGGAACGCGGGCGATACCGCCGGCAACGACCTCGAGACCACCCGGGCCTTCTTCAGCTACATGCTGGAGCGGGGCATCGTGTTCCTGAGCCCCACCGTGAGCCACAGCTGGTTGAGCAGCCCCCACACAGAGAATGACGTAGAGGAGTACCTGGCCGCCACCGAGGACTTCACGAAGAGCTACGGGGCCTAGGCCACTCCCCAAAGCGATAACGTTTTACGGGGGCATCCCCTATCTATCAAGCCTTCAAACAAACAGGGAAAAAAGGTAGGTAAAATGTCTGTGGTAATCGTCAAGTATCCTTTGATAATAGTCAACCTGAAGACCTATGAGGAGGCTATGGGACAGCGGGCCATCGAGTTCACGAGAAACGTCGAGAAGGTGTACGAGAAGACGGGTGTCAGCATAGCCGTGGCCCCGCAGGCGGTGGACCTCTGGGCCGTGGCCGAAAGCTGCGAGATCCCTGTCTTCGCCCAGCACGTGGACCCGGTCACGTACGGGCAATACACGGGCCATGTGCTCCCGGAGGCCGTCGCTGAGGCGGGCTGCGAGGGGACGCTGCTCAACCACTCTGAGAGGCAGATCCCGCTGGAGGTCATCGAGGCGAGCGTAGCGAGGGCCAAGGAGGCCGACCTGGTCACGGTGGTCTGCGTGGACACCTCCGAGAAGGCCGGGCAGGTGGCCGCCTTCGAGCCCGACGCGATAGCCATCGAGCCCCCCGAGCTGATAGGGACGGGCATCCCCGTCTCCAAGGCCAAGCCCGAGGTGGTGAGCGACTCTGTTGAGGCGGTGAAAAGGGTGAACCCAGGGGTGAAGGTGCTCTGCGGGGCGGGCATCACCAACGGCGAGGACGTGAGGGCCGCCATGAAGCTTGGGGCCGAGGGTATTCTTGTAGCCAGCGGCGTGGTGAAGGCCAAGGACCAGTACAAGGCGCTGCTGGACCTAGCGAGGGGTATACAGGGCTCCTCCTAAGAACCCCTTTTCAATGCGTGAGCCAACATATTTTCGGTTTGAAGCCGAGGGTCCTGTCGAGGCGCTTCTACGCAAGGGACACCGCCGCGGTGGCCCGCGAGTTACTCGGGAAGAAGCTCATCAGGAGGCGTGGCGGCGAGATTCTTGTAGGCATCATCGTCGAGACCGAGGCGTACTACGGCGTGGACGACCCCGCGTCGAGGGCGTACAGGGGGAGGAAGAGGTACAACGCCGCGATGTTTGGGAAGCCCGGCCGCCTCTTCGTCTACAACGTCCACAGGTACTGGATGCTCAACCTCGTCGCCCACGAGGCGGGGAAGGTGGGCGCGGTCCTCATCAGGGCGATTGAGCCTGTTCTCGGAGTCGATGTGATGAGGGCGGCCCGCCCCGTGGATGAAGACGCCGAGTTGACCAGCGGCCCGGGGAAGCTGACCGTTGCCCTTGGCATCGACAAGAGCCTCAACGGGATTAAGGTAACCGACGAGACGCGCCCCGTTCACGTGCTGGAAAACAGTCTCGCCTTCGAGATGGGCAGAAGCGGCAGAATTGGGGTCACTAAGGACCTGCCTGAGGAACTAAGGTTCTACGTGCAAGGAAACAAGTTCGTGTCGAGGAAGAGAAGGGCCTAGCCCTTCCACTGGACTATGGCGCCCTGCTTCTCCAGCTCGTCGAGCTCCCCGTCAGTCTTGCCCAAGAGCTCCTTGAGCACCTCGCGGGTGTGCTGGCCCAGCATGGGAGCCGCGCTCGTCACCTCGCCCAGGGTCTCGCTGAACTTGACGGGGAAGTTGGGTACTTTGTGTCTGCCCGCGGCCCTGTGATCTACCTCGACCCACATGCCTCGAGCCTCAAGGTGGGGATCCCACATGGCCTCGTAGGCCTCGTAGACGGGGGCGCACGGGACGCCCAGCTCGGCGAGCCACTTGAACGCCTCCATCCGGGTCATGCCGCTGACACGCTCCCTGACAAGCTCCTCGCTCACCTCCTCGACGCCCAGCTCCTGTTTGAGGTTCTCTATGGCCTTGCCTCGCTCGCCGGCGACCTGTATCCACCCGTCCTTCACGGGCAGGATGCCCCATATCCTGTTGGGGTCTTGGGGTCTCCGGCGCCGCCTCTCTATGGGGCTCTCGCCGATGAGGTCGTAGGCGACGGAGGCGGTGCAGTTGAAGGCCACCATGGTGTCCACCTGGCAGACGTCGATCATCTGGCCCACACCGGTCCTGTCCCTGTGCCTGAGGGCCGCGACTATGCTGAAGGCGGCGTACATGGCGGGGCCCAGGTCGCCGAGGGCGCCCGCCATGTTGATTGGTGGCCCGTCGGGGTCGTGTTGTTTGCCTGTGGCGTAGCTGTGGCCGCTCATGGCCTCGGCGATGACGGCGTAGCTGCCGTATCTGCTGTAGGGGCCGGTCTGGCCGAAGCCGCTGAGGGCCGCATAGATGATCCGGGGGTTCCATTTTTTGAGTGTAGGGTAGCCGAGGCCCAGCCGCTCCATGGTGCCGGAGGCGAAGTTCTGTACGACCACGTCGCTCTTCTCCACGAGCCCCCTGATCATCTCCTTGACCTCCGGGTGTTTGAGGTCCACGGCGATGTCCTTCTTGTTGAGGTTGAGGGCGTAGAAGGTGGTGCTGGTGCCGTGGTGGAGCTCACCTGGCCCCAGGCGGCCTATGGTGCCCCACGGGGGCTCGACTTTGATGACCTCGGCGCCCAGCTCAGCGAGCATCATGGTGCAGTAGGGCCCGAACCAGACGTGGGTGAAGTCGAGTACCCTGACGTCTTCGAGGATCTTCATGTTGATCGTTTGTAGGGGGGTTTGGAAGTTGATATCTTTGTTGGGGGTTTATCTTGTAGTTGGTTACTTAATATTCACGTTTTTCGACGAGTCGGCGTTTCCCTTATAACTGGTTACCTATTATAAGCGTTTTTTTGGGGGGCGGGTGTTTAGCTGGTTTTAGTCGTTTTTGTTGGGTTTTTGGCGTCTTTGTCGGGTATTACCTTTATGGTGGCGTGTTTGTATGCGAGGGCGGGTAGTATGTGAGATAGTAGTTGTTCTGGGGTCATGGTGTGGGTTTTGCCGTTGGATAGTATAGTCTGTATCCAGGTGTTGTTTTGTTTTCGTATGGTCTGGTATGGTTTGCCGTCGTTGGACGTGACGACGATGGTGCACTCGTCGTTTCTCATGTAGAGTAGCTTAGCCAGGAGAAATTTATATCGATTGGATTGTGTAGAAAACGTAGATCATCTGAGCGAGCGCGCACACTTGGTTGCCCCCTCGCCCTGTATCACGGGTATTTTAATATTGAGAATTTTGATTTACCTCTGTTTTTCACCGTTTTTGTACCCCCTCGGGTAGGTTTATAGATCTCTTTGTGTTTCACTGTTGTATGGACACTTTCAGAACCTATATGCTCCGAAAAGCCTACCAGAACGTAGCCAAAAACGGAGACAAGCTAGCAGCGGTCGAACCCCTCATCGACTGGAACGCCTTCACACCCATCATACAACCCATGTACACAAACGACACCCCGCGGGGAGGCATACCCAACACAGACCCGGT
>CAZBUI010000112.1:0-6976 GCA_964495055.1 uncultured Candidatus Bathyarchaeia archaeon
TAGTTAAAAACATTGACCAGAAAATAAACCTATTTGATGGGAACAAGGGTATAAAATATATACCGCTAGCTTCTGAGGCTCATGGAGCGCTCCTCCACGCCCCCCGGCCTGATTATCAGCAGGTCTATGCCGTCTCCGCTCACCGCGTCACGGGCCACAGCGGCCTTCACCGCCTTGACGGCCAGCTCCGCCCCCGCCTCACAGTCTAAATCATTGTTGTACTCGGCCTCCAGGACGCCCATTGCTATGGGGGCGCCGCTGCCCGCCGAGATGAAGTCGTCTGGGATGAGGCTGCCCATCAGGTCCATGCTGTAGAGTCTCGGCCCGTCCTCGTCCACGCCCCCCACTACGGTCTCCATGAGCAGGGGCATCATCCGCCTGTTGAACAGCATGTTGCTTATGAGCTTGCTCATGCTCTTCGTGGAGATGGGCCTCCCCTTCTCGAGCCTGAACAGGTTGGCGTAGGCCGACGCCTCCCGCACCAGGGCCTGCATGTCGCTCATGAGGCCCGCAAACGCGAGGCCGATGTTGTCCGTGAGCTTGAAGACCTTCTTGCCGTGCCTGCTGCTCACCAGCCGCCCCCAGCTGACCCGCTTCTCGCTGGCCAGCACCACGCCGTCGTTGCAGACTAGACCCACAGTCGTCGCTCCCTGTATCTGCTGGTAACCCATCTCAGTTCCCTTTCCATCTCTCTGTACGGCAGGCGCGATATATACGTTGCTTAAAGCCGGTAGACCCGGCTCTCGTCTCTGGGCCGCCCGGGCTCCACCTGGTAGCCCAATGCCTCCAGCACGAGGATGACGCTGCGCACCCCTTCTCCTCGGAGAATCCTTCTTGCCTCCCCGAGGGTCTCCACGCCGCCGAGGGCGCCGCTGATCTCGTCCAGTTTCCGCGGTGTCACGAGGACGCCCCCCAGGTCCCGATACTCGTGTCCTTCCTCCCTGATCTCCCTGAGCAGCTGCCTTTCGGTGACCCCCAGACGATGCGCCAGCCGCTCCACCACTATCACCTCGCCGTGGGTGGGCCCCCTAGGCTTCTTGGAGGGTATCTCTATGATGAGCTCCTCCCGGTGGGGGTCCTTCTTGAGGAGGTCGCCGTGCTGGTCGCTGTTCAGCTCCATCACCGCCGGGTCCTTCCTCCTGCTGGGGTACACTATGGAAGCCTTGATGGACCACGACCCGGCCTCGAGGAGACGGGCCGCGAACTCGTCGATCCTCGCCCCCCTCTGGGATACCCGTCTCGTGGACCTGAGCTTGACGTATATCGAGGCGCCTCTCCCGCGGCCTTCTATCCGTGTTTCCCCTATTCTCTCAGCCAGCCGGCCGAGGTACTCGTCCCTTTCATCCGTCTCGGCGTAGATGCTCCTAGAGTAAGCCAGCAATGCCATCATGTTCGCGTAGTTGTAGTAGCGGTTTAGCTCCGCGGGCTCGGGCTCGCTGAACTCGGCCAGGACCTGCTCGTCCTCAAGGTCTCCGTACAGGCTCGCGTCCAGCTGCTCCACGGTGACGCCCAGCCTCTTCGCCACCGAGGCGAGGATGGCCAACCTCTCCCTCTCCGTGGCCACGACCCTGCCCGCGGCCTCTCTAAACACCATGGCGCGGGCCTCGATGGGGGGTACAACCGCTTGGCTCTCGAACAGGCACCGCCCCTCAAGGACGGAGGAAAGCCCCCTGACGAGCCGGTAGTTGTATCCCAGTTGCTCGCAGTCGGAAAGCGCCTCGGCCAGCGCCCCCCGCTTCTCGCCCACGTGGCTACCGTATGTGGCTATGAGGGTCTTCGAGAGGCTGACATCTTCAGTGAGGAACACGGGCCTTATGACGCCCTTGCGCCTGTAGACCCTTATGTGCTCTGAGGGGAGCATCAATGTCTTCTCCTCCGTGCGCTGATGTATGTCTCGGCTGTCCCCTCTGAGACCAGCTCATAGAGCACCGCCTCCTTGCCGGGGGTCTTACGGAGTATCCGTCCGAGGCGCTGGATGAACTGCCTGTTACTGCCCGATCCGCTGATGATGACCGCCATGCTGGCGTCAGGGACATCCACCCCCTCGTCGAGGACCCTGCTCGTCACTAATCGCCTGTAGGTTCCGTCCCTGAAGCCGCCGAGGATCTCCTCCCGCTCCGCCTGCGGCGTCTGATGGGTTATCGCGGGGATGAGAAGCTCCCTGCTGAGCCTGTACACCAGCTTGTTGTGCTTCGTGAATATGAGCGTCTTCTCGCCAGGGTTGGCCTTGAGGAGGCTCTTCAGGTACGCGACCTTGTTGCCGCCGTTCAGCGCTACGTCCATGGCTCTGCCCCGCGCCTGCACCGCCCTCCTGGCCTCGGGGTCCCTGCCGCTGCGCCTCACTAGCCGTAGGTAATCTCGTGCGCCTCTGATCCTGATGTTCCGGCGCCTGAGGAAGCCCCTGTAGATGTCATACTGTCTGTCGTACTCGGCCCTCTCCTCGGGGGTGAGGGACAACTTCACCGTCTTCACCGTGTAGTCTGACAGGTGGCTGCCCGCGAGGCTGTCCACGCCGAGGCGGTAGACCGTGGGGCCCACGAGCTCCGTGTAGAGCTCCTTGGTGGCCTCGTCGCTCTGGAGGGTCGCTGTCAGGCCGAGCCTGTAAGGTGCGAGGTACTGTGTGGCTATCTTTCTGTAGGTGGGGGCGGCAAGGTGGTGGGCCTCGTCGAAGACCAGCAGCCTGAACCTGTTGCCGAGGCGGCTCGCGTGGAGGCTCGCGGAGTCGTATGTGGAGACGGTTACAGGCTGGATGTCTCTTTCTCCGCCGCCGAGGGCGCCCACCTCGACGCCGAGGGACTCCTCCAGCACCTCGCGCCACTGCTCCACGAGGACGATGGTGGGCACCGTGACCAGCGTCGGCACCTGAAGAGCCTCGATGGCCTTCACGGCTATGAACGTCTTCCCGGCGCCCGTGGGAAGAACCACGACGCCCCTGCACTCGTTCTGGCTCCACCTAGAGAGGGCCTCGGACTGGTAGTCCCTCAGGTCTACGTCGGCGCTCATGGGCGTCGGCGACGGGGCGTTCATGGCGTCGTCCCTGTACTCGGTCCCTGACGCCTCCAGGTGCCTTATGATTTGGGGGTACATGTAACCGGGGTACTCGTCGCGGGGCTCCACGGCGCCCAAGTACACCTGTCCGCCCTCCACCCTGACCCTGCCTTTCTCGAAGCGGAGCGTGATCATGCTTCCCCAGTCATATCAACTGTGTAAGGGTCATGGATAAGCGCATCTAACCGCGTCTGTGCCCCGCCCCCAAGCAGGTTATCGTAGCTGGCTGGCCCTCGCTTCCTTGGAAGCTGAACTCTGCGCCCGTGAACGTCTTGGCCAGCTCCACGGCTGTGAGCGTGTGAAGCATAAGCCTGCTCGTGGTGAACCTTGACTCTCCCTCGGCGAGGGAGCTTGGGAGTATCATGTGGTCCGAGGTGTGGAGGTCAACCGTGGCCCCCGTCTCTATCTGCTCCACGAGGCTCGTGGCGGCCTCACGCCCCACCTTCTCCGCCGGCTTCCCTCGTTCCCCGAGGGAGTCGGAGCCTAGAAACATGTGGTCCGCCCAGAGGCAGACGAGGCTCCCCGGGGAGAACGGCGTCTCGGCTCCCTCAAGATATTTGACGGAGATGCTGGATTTGAAGCCTGACGCTTTCAGGGTCTCTGCGGCTGACGCCTCCTGCCGTTCGGCTACGTGTCTTGGCAGACGCCCGCAGAGGGATACTCCGTGGATCACGCCGATGGGCTCATATATGGGTGTGAAAGGCTTCAAGGTCTCAACGGGCTCCACGTACGCCACAGCTTCTCCTCCCCCCTTGGGGTAGAACCCGTGGCGCCTCACCTCCAAGCTGCAGCTTAGCCCCATGGACTCGAAGGCACGCCAAACCACGTTTTCGAGGAACGGCGTGGGCGGCGACCATTTAACCGCGGTCCCCCCGATGACACATATCTCCACCGGTCTATCCGCGTAAGCCGCGATGGGGACCAGGCACTGGAGAAGCATGGTCACGCTACCGGCCGTCCCTATGTCGAAGCGGTACCTGCCGCCCCTGATTCTTCCCGGATTGTACGTGATCTCCGTGGAGCCCAGCTCTGCGCCGCGCACCTCGGCGCTCGTTAACTCCGCCGCCGCTCTCAGAGTGGTCAGGTGCTGGGGCCTGAGGCCGGGCCGGCTACGCCCCGCCCTCACGCTGTGGATGGTGAAAGGCTCCCCGAGGATGGCGCTGTAGGCGGTCGCCATGCGGAGCAGCTGCCCGCCTCCCTCCATCATGGAGCCGTCTACGGTAATCATGGCTTTACTCTTCGAGGGTTCCCCCGCAGAAACGGGGTAGAACCCTTCTGGCTAGGGCGGCGCTATCCTCCAGCTCCTCCAGGGTTATCCCCGGTGCGCCGCACATGAGCATGAGCACGCGCCTGGTCTTCATGGTGACTTTGCTGTGGTCGGCGTCCCTGTACGGGTAGATGGCGGCGAGGCGCATCCCGTCCTCTATCACGGCCTCTCCGCCGCTCAGTACGACGGGCTTCTTCATGCCTATCCCGAGGAACTCCTCGCCCTCCTCGGCCTCCCTCATGAGCAGAGGGCCTTCGAGGAGGTCGGCGTCGAAGCTGGCCACGGGGATCGCGGACTCCATGGAGACGAGGTTGTAGGCGTCTACCCACGTGTTTATCTTGGGGATGGGGTTGCCCCTGAGCACGCGTCTTATGAGGGCCTCGGCAGCGGGCCTAGTCTTGGTGGGGTCTATGTCCATCTTCCAGAAGAAGTCCCTGTAAGCCCTGAACGTGGGGTGCTCCCTCAGCTCTTCGACGTCCCACCTCTCACGTACCCTCTCGGCGACTTCGGTCTTGTACCGCTCCAGCTTTGGGCTCTCCCTGGCCACGGTGACGCCTTCGAACCTGACGATCTGGGCCGCAAGCCCGGGGAACCTTTCCCGGAGCTCCAGGCTCAGCTTGATGTACTCCGGCAAGCTAGCGCCTCCTGTCGTTAACCGAGTCCGTCTTGTTGAGGTCCCTTATCCTGTTCTCGCCGTCTATATCCTCGACCACCTTGTAGACCTCTGGGGGCACCAGGTCGCTCCAGTCCTCTTCCTCCAGAATCCTGCGCCTGATCTCCGTCGCCTCGTACTTGCCGCGGTGATACATGGGTATGCGCTTCACCTCGTAACCTGCCTCTATGAGGAGCCGCCTCGTCAGGGGCTGGTTGCTGTATACGAGGTCGAAGCGCGGCGTCTGGCTCTCCACGGCGCTCACCCAGACCCTGTGGGCTGGGGCGTCCGGTATGGGTATTATCATGTACCTGTCAGCTGGCACGTCGGCGGCGTCGAGGGCGGCGCGGATCATCTCTATGCGCTCCCCGGCGGTGAAGGGGTTGTCAGGCTCGTGGCTCATCTGGGCGCTGCCCACCACCAGCACCAAGTCGTCGCAATCCTCCAGTATCTTCTCTATCGCGTACAGGTGGCCATAGTGGAAGGGCTGGAACCTGCCCACGAACAACGCGCGTGTCACTTGATCCTCTCCTTTGTTTGAAAGAGATGGGAAACCGGTTTATGTGTTTCCCCCGGCCGTTCTACGGGGTGGAACACCTGTTCTAAACGGTAGCATTATACTCGACACCGCTCATCAAGGAATAGTGAACCAAAATGAACACAACAAAGACATGGTTAACAGCGATCCTAGTCATCGGGGCTCTTCCAGCCCTGTCCATCTACGCTTGGCGGACCACGCCGGTCTTCAACGAGCAAGCGGCGGTGAATACGGCGACCAGTTTCCTGTCGGAGGCTCCGACTTACAGCTGGGACGGAGTTGAGGGCTCCATACGGGTTCTGGACTCGTATAAGGCTCAGACCCCGGACGCCGTCTGGACGGTCGTCATAGAGTTCACGTGCGCCCACGCGGGCTACGGCGACAGATTCGACCAGATGGTGGCCACGGTGGTCACAGGCCACGTGATCACAATCACTGTGGAGGACGGCTCCGTTGTTGCTGCCGTGATCGACGGCGAGTGGGACGAGCTTCGACAGACACCGGTGATACACGACGACACGACGCCCGCGGAGGCGGAGGAGCTGGCCATGGAGTTCGTCATGAGTTCGCCGACCTTCAGCTTCGACGGCGTCCCCGGATCGATAGAGGTCGTGGAAGTCGTGGCTGCCGAGAGCTGCCCCATCCAGTACTTCATAACAGTCGTGTTCGAGTGCAGACACGCGGGCTACGGTGACCGGACGGGTCAGGTGCTGGCCCAGGTCATCACGCCGCATGTGATGAGGTTAACAGTCAGCGACGGCCGGGTTCTGAGCGCGGTCATCGACGGCGTCTGGGACGAGGTGAACCAGAGGGAGAAGGTCGTCTCCGAGTTCCTCCCACCCGAGATGGCCAGGAACACTGCGGTTGCATACGTCATCAAGCACCATGGACTTTCGGGCTTGACTGCGCCCACTGAATGGGCCGAGATAGCTGAGGGTGGACACCCACCGGCACTCGGGTACACCGAGCTGATCTATGCTGCGGGAGACTGGACCGTGCACGTTGGCTACGCCGTCGTGGCGCGTCCCGTGTACGAGGTGGAGATCGAATACGGCGGGGAGTCCGCCTTCAGCTGGAACGGTACAGTAGACCAGAGCTCCACGGTGACGGAGATATCCACCAGCCCAGAGCCCATCCAGACGGATATTCTGGGACCCGAGGAGGCCCGGGACGCCGCGGTGGAGTATGTCAAGGCCGGCCACCCCGAGCTGGAGATGTACGGGGGCTGGGAGATGGAGAACCTGACTCCTGAGGGGCTGCTGGGGTACAGCACGCTCCGGTACACCTCTGGAAGCTGGGCCGTCAACGTAAGCTTCCCTGTGGTATGGAAGCCCGTCTACAGCGTGGAGATCACCGTGGACGCCGATCCAGTGTTCGAGTGGACTGGCTCCGTCGAACAGGACGGCTCCGTGACCCCGGACATCGCGTGACCCCACTTTTCCTATTTTTCCTTTAACAACTTTTTTGGTAT
>CAZBUI010000113.1:0-6968 GCA_964495055.1 uncultured Candidatus Bathyarchaeia archaeon
CCGTACCCCCAGAGTCGTCGTCCTCCGCGTTCAAGAGGATAGCCCGCCGCCGGGCCTTCACCCTCTCAGTGGTGAGCGCCGCAGCCTACGTCGAGCTGGACGGCGGCGTGTGCGGCGAGGCCAGGGTGGCGTTCGGCTCGGCGGCCGAGACCCCCATCAGGGCCCCCGAGGTCGAGGAGCTCCTCAACGGGAGCACTCTCGACGATGAGACCCTCTCCTCGGCCGCGGAGGCCGCGGAGCGGTGTGTGGCCCCAGTTACCGACATCCGGGGCACCGCCGAGTACCGGAGAGCCATGTGCGGCGTGCTCCTTAAGAGGGCGCTACGCGAAGCCTTGGGGAGGGTGAGCTGAGATGGAGGTAAGCTTCGAGTTCAACGGGGGGCCCGTCACCGTCACGGTGAAGCCCCACGTGACCCTCCTGGACATGCTGAGGACCGAGCTGGGCGTCAGGAGCGTCAAGAAGGGGTGTGAGCAGGGCGAGTGCGGCGCATGCACTCTCCTCCTGGACGGGGCGCCGGTGGCCAGCTGCCTCGTCCTTGCGCCGCAGGTGGAGGGGAGGTTCGTGACCACCCTCGAGGGCCTCGAGAAGAACCCGCTGATGATCGACCTGAGGGAGGCGTTCATGGAGAACGGCGCCGTCCAGTGCGGCTTCTGCACCCCGGGAATGCTCATGAGCGCCTACGCCTTGCTGAGGGACAACCCTCACCCGAGCATGGATGAGGTGAAGCGGGGCATCGAGGGCAACATCTGCAGGTGCACGGGCTACACCAAGATAATCGAGGCCATACTCGACGCAGCGGAGCGTATAGCACCTGAGTGACGCCGAGATAGTGTCCAGGCTCAAGCTGGAGCTGGACGCAGGCCGCGCCGTCGTCCTCTGCACCCTCGTCCACAAGGAGGGCAGCGGCCCCCGGGACCCTGGCAGCAAGATGCTTGTGACCTCAGACGGCGAGGCCCTCGGCACCATCGGCGGAGGAGGCATGGAGAGGAGGCTCATCGACGAGGCCCTGGAGGCGCTGGGCGAGGGTAAGCCCAGGGTCGTCCACTTCGCACTGGGGGTCCCCGCCCGCGAGGGAATGGTGTCTGTGAACAGCAAATGCGGTGGAGAGGTGAAGATATTCATGGATGTGTTGAAGCCGGAGCCCCGGCTGATCATCATGGGGTCTGGGCTGATAGCGCAGGCCGTCGCTAGGTACACCCGGGACTGCGGGTTCAAAGTCACCGTCGTAGACGACGCGGACACGGCCACGGCGGAAAACTTCCCGGGTGTCGAGCTTGTTGACGACGGCTACCCAGAGTCGTTGACCAAGGTAAAAATCAGGCCAAGCGACTACGTGGCCGTGCTCCACGGGGAGACCGAGTTCGAGATCGCCGGTCTGAGACACGCTGTCAAGGCGACGCCCGCGTTCATCGGCCTCCTCGGCAGCAAGAACAAGGCTAGGGAGCACAGGAGGCAGCTCAAGATGGAGGGCTACGACCCCGAGACGGTGGACGCCATAAGGGGCCCCATCGGCCTCGATATAGGCGCAGAGACCCCCGAGGAGATCGCTGTGAGCATCGTCGCCGAGCTCATCCAGGCGAAGAACGGTTAGCCCCGGCCTTCCAGAGCCTCTTGATAGTCTCGTAGTCTTCCGGCGTGTCCAGGTCGGTGACGGTCCAGGCGTCCCCCTCGACGTACCTATGCTCCTCCTCGTGGCGGTCCACTACGTCCCTCATGGTCTCCCCCGGCCCCAGCGCCTGGAACTCGTCGAACAGCGTACTTCTAACGAGCACAGGGTGCCCCCTCCTGCCCTCGTGCACCGGGCTGACCAGCTGGGCCTCGGGGTGGGCCTTCAGCTCGTCCACCATCCTCTTAAGAAGGGTCTCGCTGAACCCGAAGGTGTCGCCGAGCACCAAGAAGGCGGCGTCGCAGCCTAACGCCTTGAGGCCCGTCTGGAAGCTGGTGGTCATGCCTTTTTCGTAATCGGGGTTGTGCACAACCGTGACGGCGTAGCGACCCAGGATCTCCTTAAACTCCTCGGGGTTGTGCCCCGTGACCACCACGGTCTCTATGTCCGCGAGCCTGTCGAGGATGTGCTCCAGCACCGTCCTGCCGCCGATCCTCAGAAGGAGCTTGTTGGCCCCCATGCGGCTGGACCTGCCCGCCGCCAGGACCACGGCTGAGACCCTCATCTCATCTTCCCGGCCACCGACTGCACCGCCTTCACGATGTTTACGTAGCCCGTGCACCTGCACACGTTGCCTTTGAGGTACTCCCTGATCTCTGCCTCGGATGGGTCGGGGTTCTCACTTAGTAGCGCCTTCGTTGTCATGATGAAGCCCGGGGTGCAGAACCCGCACTGGACGGCCCCCTCTTCCAGGTAGGCCCTCTGTATGGGGTGGAGGTTGTTCCCGTCGCCGAGTCCTTCGATGGTCTCGACATTTCTCCCGTCGCAGTCCACGGCGAGGGTCATGCAGCCTAGCACAGGCTCGCCGTCTAGGAGCACCGTGCAGGCGCCGCACTCCCCTATCCCGCAGCCGTACTTGGCGCCCGTGAGGTCGAGCCGCTCCCTGAGGAGGCTGAGGAGCAGGGTGTTGGGGGGTACGTCGAAGACTCTCTCCCTGCCGTTCACCTTGATCTCTATCTTCATCTCTGTGATCCTCCTTCACGCCACGCCCTCGTCAGGGCCTCCGCTGTTAGCCCCCTGGCCGCGCGCCTCCTGTACTCGGCCGTGCCCCGGATGTCCGTTATGGGCTGGATGCCCTCCGAGACCATCCTGGCCGCGTCCTCTATGAGCGTCTTCGTCAGCCTCTTTCCCTTGAGGTGCTCCTCGACGCAGGTGAGCCTCAGCGGGGTAGGCGCCACGCCGCCCAGGGCTACTCTGGCTTCCTTCACCCGGTCCCCCTCAATCTCCAGGGCGACGGCGATGCTTACAGTGCTTATGTCCAGGGCCGTGCGTCCCACGCTGATGAAGCATGTGTCAGTGCCTCCGGGGGGGACGTGCACGGTGAAGCCTATCACGATCTCGTCGTTGCTGAGGACTGTGATGCCGGGGCCCTTGAAGAAGTCCTTGGCTTCCACCTTTCTCTCGCCGTCGGGGGCCGCCACGTGAACTGCGGCGTCCAAGGCCAAGAGGCCGAGGGCGCCGTCGGCCGCCGGGGAGGCGTTGCAGACGTTGCCTCCGATGGTGCCCATGTTCCTTATCTGGACGCTGCCGATGGACTCGACGCAGGCGGCCAACAGGGGTAACCGTTTCTGGATGATCTCGTTTTTCTCGAGTTCCCTCAGCTTCACGGCTGCGCCGATGTAGACAGCGTCTCCCCGTTCCTCGACCATGTTTAGCTCGGGTATCTTCTTGAGGTTCACGATGTGCTTGGGATTGATGAGAGCCTGCTTCATCTTGGGTATGAGGTCGGTGCCCCCAGCAAAGGGCCTGGCGTCGGGGTGTTTCCTGAGTATCTCGACTGCCTCCTGGATGGTGGCGGGCTGGTGGTACTCGAAGGCTGTCAGTATGTGGGTGTTATGCCTGTTTATCGGGTTCATCTCCGGGCCTCCAACGCTTTCAGTATCCTGTCCCTGGTTATGGGCAGCTCGTAGAACCTGACGCCGAGGGCGTTCTGGATGGCGTTGGCCACGGCCCCCGCGACGGGGTTCAGGGCGCCCTCGCCGATGCCCTTGGCGCCGAAGGGGCCCGTGGGCTCGTAGGTGTCGGCGAAGAAGACCGTGAAGTCTTCGAGGTCGGGCATGTCCGCCGCGGTGGGCACCTTGTAGTCGGAGACGAAGCCGTGGTTCAGCAGGTCTCCGGCGTCGGGGTCGTAGGGCGTGTCCTCGTTGACGGTCATGCTCCAGCCCTGGGCGAAGCCGCCGTGGATCTGGCCCTCAGCGAGTTTGGGGTTGATGACGGTGCCTATGTCGGCGCCGGCGACGACCCGCAGGGGCCTGACTTTGCCCGTCCAGGTGTCCACCTCGACCTCTATGAAGTAGCCCGTGAAGTGGGGCGGGCAGCTGGGCTGCCTGTAGCTGTCCACGGACGCTATGGTGCCTAGGTTCTTGTGGCGCATGGTGTAGGCGAGCTCCTTGAAGGTGATCTCGCGGCCCTCGACGCCCTCGGCGTACACGACCGTCTGATCCAGCCGGGGATCATATCTGAGTTTCAGGGCGTTGGGGTACGCGTCCAGGAGCTTCCCGGCCTGCTCGCGTATTTTTTGTTTTACCTGTCTGGCTACTTTGAGGGCGGCTCCGCCGCCGCTGTATACGCCGCGGCTGGCGTGGGTGCACACGTCGTAGACGGTGGTGCCGGTGTCGGCTCGGACGACGTTCACCTTGTGGGGGGCCGTCTCCAGCTCCTCGGCGATTATCTTGGCGTGGGCGTCCATGGTGCCGCCGCCGTGGTCCATGAGGGCTGAGACGTAGTCGAGGGTGCCGTCCTCGTTGAGCTTGAGCATGGCGCCGCCGAAGTCGATAACGGTGCCGGGGACGGGGGCGCCGGCGCTGCTGGTGTGGTAGCCTCTGGCCATGCCTAGGCCGCGGCGATATCTGCCTGTCTGTTGGGTTGCGCTTGGTCTGTTGTACCAGTCCACGGCTTCTGCGCCGCGGGTGAGTATCTCCTCGACGCCGCAGCTCTGGATGATGCTCTTGACGGTGGGGCCTTGGCCCCAGAAGAGGTCGCCCTCGCCGATGTAGTTTTTGAGTCTGAAGTCGAGGGGGTCTAGGCCCACTTCCTCGGCGAGCTCGTCCATGAGGGTCTCGACGGCCCAGGTGATCTGGGGGTTGCCGTAGCCTCGGAAGGCGCAGGCGGGGACCTTGTTGGTGTAGACGGCTTTGCCGATGTAGCTCTTGGCGGGGAGCTTGTAGAGGCTGACCCACCAGCCGACGACGCAGCCCAGGAGGGGGTAGGCCTGGATCTGGTGGGCGCCTATGTCGAGCCACGCGTCCAGGTGACCGGCGGTGAGCTTGCCTTGGCTGTCGGCTGCGAGTTTGAGTTTGAATATCATCTGGTAGCTGCAGTGGTCGTGGAGGTCTTCTTCGCGGGTGTAGCTGAGCTTCACGGGTCTGCGTGATTTGAGGGCGAGGGCGACGGCGATGGGGACCACGGGGTTTACCTGTATGCTTGAGCCGAAGCTGCCGCCGATGGCTACCTTCATGACCCTGATCTTGCCCATGGGTATGCCGAATATCTCGTGGAGGAGTATGCGGGTGTTGTGGAGGGTCTGGGTGGTGCTCCACACGGTGACGCCGCCGTTGGGCTCGGGGCGGACGAGCACGGACTTGGTCTCCAGCTGGGCGTGGTAGCGCCTGTTGGTCCTGTAGGTGCGTTCCACGATGTGGGGGGAGTTTCTGAAGCCTTCCTCGGTGTCGCCTTCCGTTATCTCCAGCTGGCATGCTATGTTGTTCTCTACCTTGAGAACATCTTCGTCGAGCTCGATGGTGTCGTGGATGGGCTCGACGCCGGGCTCCATGGATTCTAGGGCGTCGAATACGGCGGGGAGCTCCTCGTACTCCACCGTTATGGACTCTAGGGCGCTCTGGGCTTCCTCCTCGGTTTCGGCGGCCACGGCGGCGATGGGCTCGCCCACGTATCTGGGCTTGCTGGTGAGGATGGTCCAGTCCTTATAGGTGGCCTCGGGGGTGCTGACGAGGCGGGGGCAGAACCGTACCTGGGGCACCTCGTAGGGGGTGAGCGTGACCACTGTTGGGTCGGTGATGGCGGCGGTGTCTATGTGCTTGACCCTGGCGTGGGGGTGGGGGCTCTTGAGCACCCTGGCGTGGAGCATGTTGGGCAGCGAGAGGTCTGAGGCGTACTTCTCCCTGCCAGTGACCTTGGCGATCCCGTCCTGTCGGGGGGTGTCCCTCCCTAGGACCTTGAACTCAGGTCTATTTGACATCGGTGAATAGAGGGTCGGACGGGTTAAAAGAATAGTCCCGGGATTCTGTTAACAAATAGGGACCTTCAGATATAAGGTTGGTAACTCGTGGGACATTTATTGTTTTTCAGAGTATTTATCGAGTTTTTCGATCTTAGCTCCTGATTTTTGTTTTACTGCTTTTGGTGCTTTTTTAAGGGTTACGTTTCCTCTCCATTGAGCATATGAAGGGTATTCTACTTGTCTACCGTTTAGTAGGTCTTCTATGGTCAATAGTTGGATGCGTGGGTATATATTATCCACTGCTTCATTTGACTGGTAAAATCCTGCGCTTGCGGCTTCTTCACGCATCGGTTTTGTAGGTTCGTTAAGACTGATGAACACTCCTATTGTAGCGTCTTCTCTATCAACCACCCCAACTAAGTCACGTACCTGGCTAACAGTGACATTTCCTCCTTTAACAGAGAATAAAATCTGTTGGGGCTCCCCTCTCATCATAGGTCCAGTGAAGAAATACAACCGTCCATCGATACCTTGATCAGCTCCCTTCTTTTGTTCAACAGGGCGTGCGCCAACAAGACCTAAAGCCCACCATTGAAACTGGTACGAGTCTTGATCTGCTAAAGTTCTAGCATCAGGAAGGGATACAGGTTCACCAATAACACTATACTCAATAGAGTCAAAGGCTGATCTGAGTCTATGCTTCATCAACGCGATAGCTAAATGAGTAATGTCTATACCAATCCAAGAACGGTTGAGTTGTTGAGCCACGGCTATAGTAGTTCCACAACCACAGAAGGGGTCTAAAACAACGTCCCCTTCTTGGCTGCTGGCTTTTATAATACGTTCAAGTAGTCCCTCTGGTTTTTGCGTAGGATAACCTAGTCTTTCACTATCATGAGATGACAACCATTTTACATCTTCACCTATACAAATGTCAGGATTACCGTACACACACCCTTTGGTTTCCGGTTGGTATGCCCAAATATCCTGTATCCGTAACCCGGGTCTATCATCAATGTATGATTTATACCTTGGTACGCTACCTCTTTCAGACCAATAAATTAATCGTATGTGTTTAGATGGTACGTTGGGGTTCTCCTCCTTTCAAGCATGAATAAACCA
>CAZBUI010000114.1:0-6900 GCA_964495055.1 uncultured Candidatus Bathyarchaeia archaeon
CAGATGGGGCTACAGAAGGGGAGCGTCGTACGGATAAACCAGAAAGACGACCTCACCCTCTGCCTACAGCCCCAAGGAACCGAGACCTGGGACGGAACCCGGAAAGTCATCATCAACCCCAAGCATGACGACACGCCTGAGAGCATCGTGCGTAGAGTGGTCTCAGCGTATCTCATGGGATACAACGTCTTGCAGCTGAAGAACAGCCAGAAGAGGATCGACAGTAGCCAGAGGTTCGCCGTCAAGGACTTTACCCGGAAGAAGCTGGTGGGCACCGAGATACTCTCGGACCTGCCGAAGGAGCTCACCCTCCAAGTGCTTCTCAGCTACGCGGAGCTCTCGGTAAAGGACGCGTTGAGACGCATGAGCCTCATAGCCGCCAGCATGCATAGAGACGCCATAACCGCCCTCGGTACAGAGGAGTCCAGCCTCGCACGGGAGATCGTGGCCATGGACGACGAGGTGGACAGGTTCAACCTCTACATCGTCCGGCTGCTCAAGGTGGCGGTGACCGACGGCCACGTGCTGAAGGAGAGCGGCCTCAAGTCGCCTCGGGGATGCCTAGGGTACAGGCTTATAACCAAGTCCGTGGAGCGTATGGCGGACCACGCCGTGAACATCGCTCATAACCGGCTGGAGCTCACCCTAAGCGTGGTGAACGACGAGGTTCTGGAGGAGTTCCAGAAGCTAAGCGAATTCGCGCTGGGGATATTCGAGTCGGCTATGGACGCTTTGTTCGAGGAGGACTACGGCTTGGCGGACAAGGTGCTCAACAAGGCGGAGCAGACGCGGCGACTAGAGACGGAGGTGCTGTACAAGATAGTGAAGCACGCGCCCCCTAAGGAGATGCCGGCCCTCAGGTTGATAGTGGAGAGCATCCTGCGTACGGCAGAGTACGGCGCAGACATAGCCGAGGTGGTCCTCAACATGACCATCAAGGACGCCGTCGTCGAGGCGTAGAGCCCGCTTCCTGAGAACCTTTTTTAAGTCTTGGCGCGTCGGTCTTAATCCGCTGGGACCGTGGTCAAGCTTGGTACGATACGCGGTTTGGGTCCGCGTGATCCCCGGTTCGAATCCGGGCGGTCCCACCATCAAACAAATGTAAATAAAATGATTTATGAGACGATATTCTTCGGTACTGCGGTCAAGTTCTCGTCGCCTTCATCTGTTTTAGGCTTCATGTTGGAGCCTTCCCAGATACAGTGCCCCAGCTCCGAGCATGGGCTGTCTCTAATAACCTTCAGGCCTTCTCTGCATGGGTTCATCCAGTTACCTGAGGTTTGGGTATAGAGACAAAGATCATATAACATTTGCGACATATATACATTATAATGAGACACATATGGCCTATTTGATATACTATTATTTCCCTCACGTCGGCATTTTCTCGCCGTCCTAACCCCGCCCCAGACAAGCGTTATACCTCTCTAAACCCGTATCCTCAATGATCCGCCATGATATGGCTCACAGACGAGACCAGGAAGCTCATCAACGAACTGGAGAAAGGCATCGACAAGCCACGTATGCAAGCCAACTGGGAGAAGATGATGGAGTTCGCGCCCATCCACTCGGGTAGCCCCGAGGAGGTGCAGGCCATCAAGTACATCCAGAGCCGGCTCGAGGAGTACGGCCTGGATACCAAATTACACTGGTTCGAGGCATACCTGAGCGACCCCCAGCACAGCAGCCTCAGAATAACCCACCCCGTTGAGATGAGCATCCAGTGCACCCCCTACAGGCAGGTGGGCACCACCTCCCCAGAGGGCTTCGAGGCCGAGATCATCTACGTGCCGCCCGAGGAGCTGGGCTACGCCGAGTGCCGCGACAAGGTGGTGCTCTGCGAGCAGAAGACCAGCGGAGACTGGATGGGGCTCAGAGACGGGTTCCTGCTGCGGCTCCAGAAGATGGGCCTCAAGGGGTTAGTGGTCATCGAGCAGGACGACTACATGCCCACCGTGGTCCACCAGCGGGCCGACTTCAGCGTCAGCGGAAGCCCGACGCCCGGGAACATCGGCGACATCCAGACAATCCCGGCCATCCTCCACATAAGCAACCGCGACGGCCAGGCCCTCAAGAAGCTGGTACAGAAGGGAGGCGTCAAGGCCCACCTAGTGTCCGTTATGGACACGGGCTGGAAGACCCTACCTCTTCTGGAGGCCGACATCAAGGGAAGCATCGAGCCAGACAAGTTCATACTCGTCAACGGCCACGTGGACACGCCGCCGTTCAGCCCAGGAGTAGTGGACAACCTCTCCGGTAACACCGCCCTAATGGAGGTGGCGCGGCTGCTCAACGAGAACCGGGACAAGCTAAGGCGCAGCGTCCGCATAGCGATATGGACGGGCCACGAGATAGGCCGGTACGCCGGCTCCACATGGTACAACGACGCCACGTGGCACGAGCTCCGGCACCACTGCTTCTGCAGCCTCAACATAGACAGCCCCGGCACGGAGGGAGCCACCGGTTTCAGGGCCGTCCAGGTCACCGAGGTCATGGAAGCCGCCCAGGACACCATCGAACACGTGCAGGGCAGCAGGGTGGAGAACCTCAGGTGGGCGACCAGGGCGGGCGACGGCAGCTTCTGGGGCACAGGCATGCCCCACGTCAGCGTAACCACGAGCCGCCCCCCCGAGCAGTACGACCCCCACGTCAACTACAGCGGCGGCGGCTGGTGGTGGCACACCCCATACGCCACCATGGACCACGGCGACGTGGACGTCCTGGAGATGGACGTACGGGCCGAGCTGGGCTTCATAGTCAGGATGACCAACAGCCCCGTGCTGCCCTTCAGCTTCACAGGCTACGCCGAGCGCATGCACGGCATCCTAGAGGAGATGCAGGGGAAATCCGAGAAGGTCCGCGCCTACTTCAACCTGTACCCGGTGATCGAGCGCGCCGAGGAGTTCAAACGGCTCAGCAAGGAGATGGACACAGTGATAGAGCAGAAGGCCAAGACACTCTCCGAGCAGGAGATCCAGGAGCTTAACACTCGCCTCATGTGGGTCTCCCGTCACATAAACCCCGTCGCCCACAGCAACGCCGGTCCCAGCGAGCAGACCACCATGGAGACCTTCGGCGCCCAGCCCTTCCCCAGGATATCAGACATCATAGAGCTGTCTAACATGACGCTGCACCAGAGCCATGAGTTCAAGCTACTAAAGAACCACCTCCTCAGACAGAGGAACATCGTCGAGGAGGGCTTCACACAGGCCAACATGCTCGTCGAGGAGATCTTGGCCGAACTGAAGTAACCGAGATGCCTCGTCCCCCCCTTTTCCGCGTCGGGCTGCTCCTCACTGAGAGATGCGACGCCGCGTGCCGCCACTGCTGGTTCAGCTCAAACCCGGATAGGAAGGCAGCTATGACCCTCGAACAGGCGAAGAAGTACATCGACGCGGCCGCGGCTAACGGCGCCCGCTGGATAAGCTTCACCGGCGGCGAGCCCTTCTTGGTCTACGACCTACTCCAAGGCCTCACCGCTTACGCCTCCGGCAAGGGACTCCACAGCGAGGCGGTCACCAACTGCAACTGGGCCACCAGCAACGAAAAAGCCCTCCAACAGATGTCACCCCTCAAAGAAGACGGGTTGGACACCCTGAACATGAGCGTAGACGACTTCCACCAAGAGACCATACCCCTCACACGGGTGAAAAACTGCTTCGAAGCAGCCAAACGGCTCGAACTGAAACCCGTGCTCATGATAACCGTCAAAAAGAAAAGCGATATCACCGCCCACAGGATCGCCGCCCTCCTAGAGGACCCCGACATCCAGGTCCTCGGCGCCGAGAAGCTGCCGAACCCCAGCGCCCTCGCCATGGAGACCCACTTTACCCCCGTCGGCCGCGGCGAAAAAACACCCCGACACCAGTTAAAACTCACACACGTCGAGACCGAGTCCTGCAGAAGCATGCTCACCGACATCGGCGTCAAGCCCAACGGTGACGTCATGCCCTGCTGCGGCCCCCTCGCCGCCCAAAACGACGCAGCCATAGGGAACCTCCAGGAAGAAAGCCTACGCTACATACTGGAGAAGGCGTGGGACAACCCTTGGCTACGCGAGATCTACAAGAAAGGCCCCCGTCAGCTAGACGGCTCATACGTTGGCCTATGCCACATGTGCGTCCAAGCATACAGGAAGGGGAAGGAAGGACCCGGTTAAGGGTCCCAATGGCAATACCTGTCTGGCTTGGCCCCGGTAACACCCTAGGCCTAGAAATCTGATCCATGGTTGAATGTAAAAGATCAAGTGTGTAGGTCTCAGCTACACACTAGAACGCCTCAAGCCTCCGCCTCAGGAAACCCACCCTGCCCACGTAGGTGCCGTCAAGGGTGTAAACGTCGAAGTCATCCATGTTCACCGCATCGGTCCTGAAGAGGGGTCCAAGGAGGCTCTTGGGTGACTCCGTGTTCACCGGCAGCCCGCCCAGGAGGTCGTTGAACATGGGCATTATGATGATCTCGGGGCTGCCCGGCTCCACCAGGTAGTTCTCCCTGAACGCCTCAAGAGGGTCCCCCTCGGTCTTCAAACTGTCCTGATCCAGGAACGCCTTGGCGAGGCTCTCCGGGTCGCACCTGCCCCTCACCCACGCCCTCTCGGTCACCCTTATGCCTAGGGGCGTGTTCAGCATCACTGTGGGGTGGTTGTGGGCCATCACGACGCAGTCCACCGCCATTATCTCGGGCGGAGGCCAGGCGTGGCCGTGGAGGCACGCCACCTGGAACTCGTCGCCGATTATGACGCCCTTCGAGGAGTGGAGGGTAACCTCTTCCGGCAGGTACCTCTGTATGTTGGCGTCATGGTTGCCCCTGGTTACGTCTATGTGGTCCACCGCGCCGAGGAGGGTCTCGAAGAACCTCGGTATCTCCCGCCTCTCCTGGAAGCTGGTGGCGGGTACGCCGTGCTTGACGTCGCCCACCAGTATGAGCCTATCAGGCCGGTGCTCCTCTAGGAGAGCCAGGAGCTCATCCAGCATCCGGCTCCACTGGTAAGGTATGTTTATGCCCTGCTTGGCCAAGTCGTACTCTATGCCCAGGTGGAGGTCCGCCGCCAGCAGCACACACTCCCCAGACTCGACCATCAATGCGGGGTGCGGCGTCAGCAGGCGGATCATACGATGATCACCATGCACAGCGGGGTTTAAAGGGTTCACCCGCCGCGGGGGTGCCATACAATTAAGAGCGGAGAATCCAAGTTCATTGTGATGTCGGCGCCGTTGAAGGAGCATCTGGTGCTGGAGCAGGTGCTGGGCGAGGTGAGGACCCGCAGGGAGCTTTCCCGGTTCAACTGGAAGCGGCTCATGGACGCCTTCGGCGACAGGTTCACCCGGGCTTGGGGGATGGTGACCGAGAACCGAGTCAAGCGGTACGTCTTCAGGCCCAGCGGCAGGGAGGTCTGGATCGCCGTGGGCAACAACGCGGAGTACATGATCTACCCCTACGCCGGTTACTGTAGTTGCAGCGACTTCTACTTCAGGGTCCTCGACGAGGAGGTGGCCGTGTGCTACCACGTGCTGGCCCAGAGGCTGGCGGAGGCGCTGCGCCACTACGACACGGTCCACGAGGAAGATGAGGCGTACCACACACTCATGGATATCTGGAAGAGGTACGCCGTCGAGGATGGCAGCTAAACCTTTAAACTCGGATGGTTTCTAGTGTTGCTGATGACCATAGAGCTGCTTTTCGAGTTTGTGCAGAAGCTCGTCTTCATGCTGGGTGTCGCCGCGCTGGCGCTGGCCTTTATGTACATGTACACGGCCGAGGCCGGTAAAGGCGTCAAGTAATATCCTTATACGTGTCACCCCACATTCCATTCTGAACCATGTCCATAGACGACATCATTAAACGCATACTCAAGCTCAAGCCCAACCTCACAGAGGACGCCGTCAGACGGCTTATAGACGAGGAGCGCGCCAAGGCGGCGGGGCTCCTCACGGAGGAGGCGGCCGCGCACCTGGTGGCGAGCAACCTGGGCATCAACGGCGCAGGGGAGAAGATCGAGGCCAAGCTCAAGATAGGGGACCTCACCGCGGGGCTCAGCGACGTGAGCCTCACGGGCCGCGTCATCCACGTCTTCCCGAGCCACACCTTCGACCGAGACAACCAGCGCAAAGGCAAGGTGCTGAGGCTCATCATGGGCGACAAGACCGGCTCCGTCACCGTGGTATTCTGGGACGACAAAGCGGACCACGTGGAGGCCAGCAAGCTGGCGCCGGGCAAGATCATCCGCATCCTCCACGGCTACAGCAGGGAGCGCAGGGGTGAGATAGAGGTGAACATGGGCAACAGGGGCCAGATGTTCATGGAGCCCATGGACGCCGTGGACGAGGACTATCCACCCTTGGACTCGTTCTTCGTGACCCCCGCGGGCGTCTTCAAGGAGGGCACCGTCCACATACAGGGCGTCGTCGTGGACAGCTTCCCCGTTAACACCTTCGTGAGGCAGGACGGTAGCGAGGGGAGGGTGAGCAGGCTCGTCATCGAGGAGGGCGGTGCCAGGATGAACCTGGTGCTCTGGGACGACAAGGTGGACGAGTACGGCGGCATCGAGAAGGGGGCCCGGGTGAGGGTGGTGGCGGGGAGCGCCCGCACCGGCAACATGGGCAGCCCCGAGGTCCACGTGGGCTGGAACACCGAGATCGTCGAGGTTGAGCATGGCGTCAAGCCGGACGAGCCCGTGCCCTACTGGACCAAGATAGGAGACCTCCGCGAGGGCATGGGCAGCGTGAACGTCGCCGCGTTGGCCACCCAGGTGGGTGAGCTGAGGGAGTTCGTCAGGCGGGACGGCTCGGAGGGAAGAGTCGTCTCTGTTCTGCTGGAGGACGAGACCGGCACAGTCAGGCTCAGCCTCTGGGACGGCGATGTGGACCTTGTCGAACAGATCGAGGAAGGTAGCGTAGTGGT
>CAZBUI010000115.1:0-6883 GCA_964495055.1 uncultured Candidatus Bathyarchaeia archaeon
AGTATGTTTGCTCGTCTAGAAGAAAATCGGTCTTGCGCCTATTCTAACAGCTCTGGATACATCTTTCGAACGGTAATCAACAGGCTTGTCGCAAACACGGTCGCCCCGATGCTTATCCCGAGCCTCTCGATCAGCGAAACCGCCATAACGGCTACGAACAATGAAGGCTCAGGAGCCAAGAGAGCCATGAAAATCAAGTTACCCAGCATGTGACCGGCGACGGTCGACGCGAAGCTGCAGATGAAGGCCCCGACGCTCATCATCCGGCGGTCCTCGGAGCCCATCCATTCACCGATCCGCGTCCTCAACACAAGCAACGTCAACAGGCCGGCAACATGCATCGCGGGCAGATACCAGACAGCTCTGCCTGTTTCGAATAGGTACCAGCAGGCAATCAAGGCTATCTCGACGCCCGCGGCCACCCACCAACGACGCCCGTTGTCCCTCCCGATCATCGCCGCGACGAAGGCCGAGACCGCTGCGAGAGGCGTGAAGAAAAGCCCGAAGCCGCCGCCTTTAAGCATCTTTCCCACCACCGCCCCTATGAACGCCGTGAGGGGCCCGTAATACGGGCCCAGCGCGAGCCCGTACCCGATCTCCAGCGTTCTAACGAGGTCGATCGTTGAGCCATCGGTTCCGATCATCGGTATTCCTGGTAGCATGCTGAGGGCGGCGTAAGCCGATGCGAGGACGGCTATTAAAGTGATTTTCTTGGTGTCCAAGAACTCCGTATTTTTCTTAACATAATTTATATTTAGCTACCAAACACCGGGTTCGTGGTAACTTTAAATTGTGTTGGATGATGAGCTAACTTCAGAGCCCCGAGTGGAGCCTTTTAATGTTAACACGGAATATAAGTAAAATACTTAATATTGACTAATTATGGCTGAATAAACCACTTATACAGCGAAAGATACTACAAGCCCTCTATGCACAGCCCATCCAACTTTGATTGGCTTGAACACGTTAAAACACACGGCTCTAAACTTGAACTCGAACCAGTGAAACGTTTATTAAATCTCCTCGGCGACCCGCAAACCAGTTTCCAGTCGATACACGTCACGGGCACCAACGGCAAAGGCTCGACCACCGCCATGACTGCCTCCATACTCGAGGCGGCGGGCCACAGGACGGGGATGTTCACGTCGCCTCACCTGAGTAGAGTGACAGAGAGCGTCAAGGTAAACGACGAGGATATCTCCCTCGCCAAGATGGACTCCATCCTTACCAATATCAGGGAAAACCTCCGGAAACTCACGGCTCAGGGGGTCAGACACCCCACCTGGTTCGAGGTGTTGGTCGCCCTGGCATACAGCTACTTCTCGCAGGAAAACGTGGACATAGCGGTGGTCGAGGTCGGGATGGGTGGGAGACACGACGCCACCAATGTAATAGACAGCCTTGCTTCCATCGTGACCAACGTCAGCCTGGAGCACACCCAGCTGCTAGGCGACACGGTCGAAGAGATAGCCGAAGTCAAAGCAGGGATCCTGAAAAACTGCTCAGTGTTAATCACCGCCGCGACCCAGACCGGCGTCGTAGCCAAAATAAGGGAGATAGCAGACCAGAGGAACAGCAGGCTCATCCGAGTAGACAAGGATGTCAAAATATTCCCGGAGACATACAGCATAGAGGGGCAGACATTCACGGTGGCAACTCCCGCCTGTGAATACACGGGTCTGACCCTCCCCTTGATCGGCGCCCATCAGCTAAGAAACGCTGCGTGCGCGATAGCCGCGGTGGAAGCTGCCAAGGAAAAAGGCTTCGAGGTGGCCCCAGAAGACGTCCGACAGGGCCTGGGGTCTGTGAGATGGCCTGGACGCTTTGAGGTGATGGAGCGAGAGCCATTGGTGGTACTGGACGGCGCCAAAGACGCTGAAGCCATCAAAGCCCTCGTGGAGACGGTTAAACAAACCTTGCAGGGGAGAAGGCTGATCTCCATCGTTGGAATCTCCAGCGACAAAGCCCACAGGTCGATGATCCATAGCCTGGCGGAGGTAACGGAGCGTTTCATTTTAACTGAGCACAGGGTCCGGGGAAGGACCGCAAGAGCGACACGCCTGCAAAAGATAGCCATGGAGACGGGGATACCCGCCGTGATATCTACGCCGGTCCATGAAGCCATAGAACAGGCGAAACAACTGGCTGGCCCGGAGGACGTGATCCTGGTTACTGGCTCGGTGTTTCTCGTAGGTGAAGCCAGGGAGTACTGGTACCCCGCCTCCGATATACTCCATGAAGCAAGAAACACGCGTAAATCCGGGCAGTAATCTCTTGTACGCCGTTTAACGGCTAGTAACGGCGTCACAGGATGGTGCTTCAAACCCCTGTTTAAACACTAAGCAGCGGATTGCTGGTCCCCGGCTTCAGGCGGGCCGATTGTTGGGTCGTTCCTAGGCGAAGCCATACTGGTTGTATGAGGCTCTCACTCTCTAATCGTCAGGTAGATCGCCGCCGACGCGGCCAGGGTGGCCCCGGCTATCGAGGTGAAGGTTGAGCCATACCCATAGGAGTCTATGAAGGCCCCGACCAGCGTCGTGGAGACCGCGCCCACCGTGTTACCTATCATGGTCACCGCGCCCAGCCCTGTCGCCTTCAGCCCCGACGGGAGGCTCGCCGTCGTCGAGGCGTATATGATGGGTGAGAAAGAGTACAGCGTGAGCCCGAGCGCCACCAGGTTGACGGCCAAGTATGAGCCCCCGGGAAGAACCACGAGGGCAGCCAGAAACACGGCGCTCAGCGTCGTCGCCCCGCATATGGAGGCGCGTCTCCCGGCCCTCTCCGCGACGAAGCCGCTGGAGACCTTGGCGAGAATCCCGGCCAGCGGCATGGCCGCGGCGAGGAGTCCCGCCGTGGCGACGTCCATCCCCCTGTACTCCACCAGGAAGGAAGGCGTGAATGTGAAGGCGGCCCTGAGCACCAAGTTGTAGACCCCGTGGGCGACCGCGAATGGAAGCAGCACCCTCCAGTAGCCCCTGATGCCGCCGGCGTCTTCCCCCTGTTCTTCTCGGTTCCTCGGCTCCTCCCTCATGAGCAGCAAAGCCGCCCCTGACAGCGCGAACGCGGGGAGGCTCAGGACCAGGAACGCTGCCCTCCAGCTCCACACCGACAGTATCTGCACGGTCAACGGGAAAGCCAGCGTGTTGCCGACGTTGGGCCCAGACTCGTTGAAGCCTATGGCCTTGCCCTGCCTCTCACCGAACCTGTCGGAGAGCAGCGCGTTGGCCACGGGGAGGTGGACGCCCTGGAACAGTCCCACGAGGAGCCGGAGGGCGAATATGTCGGTGAACCCCCTGGCCCACATGGTCGCCGCCGAACAGGCTCCGTACCCCAGCATGCTGGCGGCGAGCAGCCGCCTCGGCCCAAGCCTGCGGCTGAGGGCCCCAGCCGGCATCTTGGCGGCTATGTAGCCGATGAGGTAAGCCGTCTCCAGGAGCCCGGCCTGGGCGTGGGACAGCCCCAGCTCGGCGCTCAGCACCGGCAGCACCGGGGGCAGCACGCTCTTCACCAGGTATATACATATCCAGCCCAGCCACGTTATGAGGAGAATGGTGTACTCGTAGCCCCACCAGTCTGGACGCAGCCCCATGAAGCCTTGGTATGGGGTGGACCATAGTTATGGTCTTCGGTCCTCGATGACGTTAAGAGCCCCCCGGGGATATGTGTCTCCATGGAGAGGAGAGCCGCCCTATGCGCCCTCGCGGCCATACTCATATGGAGCAGCCTCGCAATACTGGGCTCGCGGCTGACCGCCGTGCCCTCGCTGCTCCAGGTCGGCGCCGCCCTCCTCGTCAGCGGGCTACTCAGCGCCCCCCGGCTCAGGGAGTGGAGGCTCCCGGCTGGGACGTGGCTCATGGGCGTGGGCGGCATATTCGGGTACCACTTCCTCATATTCACGTCTTTCAAATACGCCCCCGTCGTGGAGGCCAACCTGCTCAACTACCTGTGGCCGCTGCTCATAGTGGCCCTGTCTCCCGTGGTGCTCCCCGGGCACCCGCTCAGGCCCCACCACGTCGCTGGCGCCTTGACGGGGTTCACCGGCGCCGGCCTGATCATAACCGGCGGGAACCTGCGCCCCGATCCGACTCACCTACCCGGGTATCTCATGGCGGCTGGAGCTGCTCTCTCATGGGCCCTGTACTCCCTGCTCACGAAACGGGTCCCACGTTTCCCCACCTCCGCCGTGGGGGGCTTCTGCCTAGTCTCCGGCGCCGCGTCCACATTGCTCTACTTGGCAGGCAACGTGGGCTCCGCCCTCTACGCGCCCACCGCCCAGGAATGGGTCTATGTCCTGCTCCTGGGCTTGGGGCCGATGGGCGCCTCGTTCTTCCTCTGGGACAGGGCGCTGAAGGACGGTGATCCCCGAATAGTGGGCGCCCTGAGCTACATGACGCCCATGCTGTCGACCCTCTGGCTGGTTCTGGTGGGCGGCGAGGCCCTCACAACCGTCTCCATGGTGGCTATGCTGCTGCTTGTAGCTGGGTCGCTGTTGGGCAGCTCGGACCTGCTCAGGAAAAGCTAGTCAGCAGCTCTCCACAAGCTCCTTGACCCTACGTTTGGCGTCCTTCATGATGTCTTTGCCGTGAGTGTAGATGAACGCGTCGAACTCGTAGTCCAGCAGCCTCCTCATCTCCCGGGTCGCCTGCTCTACGTCAAGGCAGTACCGCTCGGGCGGCGGCGTCAGGTTTCCCTCTGGGTCCCCGAAGATGGTGTCCCCGCCTATGATGGCCTTATGCTTCCGCAGGTAGTAGCTGCAGTTTCCCTCCGAGTGCCCGGGCACGTGGATGACCTCGACGCCGCCGCAGACGGGCACCACCTCCCGGTCATCGAGCCCTTCGACGTCGACGCCCGTGGCTTCCTCGATTAGCGGCGCCTCCAGCCTCTGAGATTTCACCTGTGCGCCTGTGAGCTCCACAAGCTTGGGCAGGTTGTTGATGTGGTCCCCGTGCTTGTGGGTGACGAGTATGAGCTTCACGTCTCCCCAGGCCCTGCCCATGGCCTTGAGCTCGGCCTCCAGGTTCTTCACGTGCTCTAGGGTCATGCCGCCGTCCACCAGCACAACGCCCTCGTCGCAGTCCAGTATCCAGGACTCCATGGAGTGGTCCTTGGCCTCGCTGTGGTCCACGCCGTGGACCCCTTCAAGTATCTCTACCAACTAAACACCGAGAATCCATTAGCCCGCTGTGCTTAAAACCCTCTCCACATTTATGGCAGGCCTGAACCGGTGCTGGGGCGACACGGTGTATCATGTAAAAAAGATAAATGTTCACAAGGGTAGTCACCCTAGATGGGAAAGGATTCCTATTCTGAGCTAAGGCGGCACGTCGAGAAGATAAGGGTTGTAGACACCCACGAGCACCTGCCCCCCGAGACGGAGCGGGTGAACGAGGAGGTCGACGTGCTTGCCACTTTCTACCAGTACTACGCGTCCGCGGACCTCATGTCCGCCGGGATGCCGGAGGAAGAGTTCGTCAAGATCTGGGACACGTCCATGAGCCTCTGAGACCGGTGGGAACTATTCGAGTCATGGTGGGAGAGGACGAGGAACACCGGCTACGCCAGGGCTCTCGAGACCGCCGCCAGGGACCTATACGGCGTCGACGGCATCTCCATAGACACCTACGAGGAGCTCTCGAAGAAGATGCGGGAGAGGAACCGTGAGGGGCTCTACACGTGGGTGCTCAAGGAGAAGTCGGGGATCGACGTCTCCATTCTGGACACCGGCGTCTACGATGTCGACACGAGCCTGTTTGCCCCGGTGCTGGAGTTCAACGAGGTGCTTAGGGTTAGGGACCGGACCGCCTTGGAAGCCTTGGGGCGGTCCATGGGCGGACCCATACACACGCTGAACGACCTGTGCAACGCGGTGAAGGCGAGGTTCGACCAGCTCCGGGGCAGCGTCGTGGGCGTCAAGATACCCACCGCCTACAACCGGCCCCTGCTGTTCGAGAAGACCTCGTTCTCCGTGGCCGAGGAGGCGTTCAACGAGATATACAGGATGAGGCTGTTCAAACGCTTGGAGGTGCCGCCCAAGGGCGACAAACGGGTGCCTGCCGACGTGGGAGCCGAGGAGCTGCTGCCCCTCCAGGACTACCTTGTCCACTTGATCGTCCAGGAGGCGGAGAGGAGGAGGCTGCCCATACAGATCCACACGGGCCTCCAGGAGGGCAACGAAAACATCGTCACCCACTCCAACCCGACGCACCTGGTTAACCTGTTCATGGAGTACAGGGACGCCCGGTTCGACGTATTCCACGGCGGCTGGCCCTACTCCTCGGAGTTGGGGGCCCTCGCCAAGAACTTCCCCAACGTCTACATCGACATGTGCTGGATGCACATAATCAGCGACACAAGGGCCCGGTCAGCCCTATCAGAGTGGCTCGACGAGGTGCCCGCCAGCAAGATCATGGGCTTCGGCGGCGACTACGCCTTCATCGAGGGGGTCTACGGCCACGCCGTCATGGCCAAGGAGAACATCGCCAGGGTTCTGGCGTCCAAGGTGGACGACGAAGCCTATGGCCTCGACGAGGCCAAGAAGTACGCCGGGTGGCTGCTGCGGGACAACCCCCTGAGGCTCTTCTTCCCTAAACGAGTGTGAAGAAGACCCCTCTTGGTTAACCCGCTTTCTCTAACACGAGTCTGGTGGAAGCCACGTCTACCTCCGCTATACGGGCGCCCTCGACCACCACCGGCTTACCGAGCACGTCCCTGAGGGTGACCCTTCCGCCCTCGACATTGGCGTAGATCACGTCCTCGGCCACCTTCTCGCCGCCCAGCCAGACCTTGAACTCGCACACATTAACCGCCTCCTAGATGCTCAAGCGCCTTCCTCAGGTGCGTCGAGACCTCGTCGGCCTTGCCGGCCGCGCGCTTCATCTCGGCC
>CAZBUI010000116.1:0-6846 GCA_964495055.1 uncultured Candidatus Bathyarchaeia archaeon
CAGATTCCACGGGGCCCCTGCAACCTATGCAGTCCAAGCCCAGGCCGGGGCACCTCGCGCCGCAGCCCGCCCTGATCACCGGCCCCAAGCACGGCTTCCCCTGTTCGACTATGACGCAGGGGTATCCTTTGAGTTTGCACTCGACGCAGACGGGGTACGTGAAGCTCGTCGGGGTGTCGCCGTGCAGCAGCGACGTTATGGCCTTGAGGGTCTCCTCTTTCTCGACGGGGCAGCCGGGTATGTTGATGTCTACCTTGACGTACTCGCTTATAGGCTTGCTGAGCCTGGCGTCGAAATACCCGGGCTCGACGCCGTAGACCTCTCTCAGCCTTTCGTCGATGGAGCCCTCGCTGTTCCTCATGGCCTGTATGCCGCCCTCGACGGCGCAGTTACCGAAGGCTATGACGATCTTGCTGCGTTCACGTATCTCCCTGAGGTGCTTGAGGTCTGTCTCTGTGCAGACGCTGCCCTCGACGAAGGCTATGTCTACGGGGCCCTCCTCCTGGTGGCTGCTTCCCTCCTGGAAGTCCACGATGTGGATGTGGCTCACCAGTTCGAGAAGCTCGTCCTCCATGTTGAGTATCTGGAGCTGGTCGCCGGCGCATCCCGTGAGGCTGAATATTCCTACCCTAGGCTTCATCAGATCATCCCCTTGGTGTTCATGGCGTCCCACAGCGTGAACACGGGTCCGTCCTTGCATACGTACTTGATGCTCTTGCCCGTGCCCACTATGCAGTGGCCGCACTGGCCGACGCCGCAGCGCATGCGCCTCTCCAGGGTCATGTATACTCGTTCGGGCTTGAAGTTCAGGTTCTCCAGCTCCCTGATGGTGAACTTGTACATTATGGGGGGGCCGCCGATGACGGCGTAGGTCTTCTTGGATGGGTGGTCGATCTTCTGGAACAGGCTCGTAACCATGCCGTGCATGCACCTGTCGTCTCTCTCGCACTCCAGCTCGTAGCAGACCTGATCCTCCTCGTCCTCGTAGCTCAGGTAGAACTTGACGCCCTGGCTGTCGCCGTTCCTGAAGAGGTCAAGCATGTCCTCCTTGAACAGCATCAGGTCGTAGCAACGCACCCCGTAGAGGAGGGATATGTCGCCGTACTTCTCCCTGTTCTGCAGCGCGTACTGGAGGACGCCCCTTATGGGGGCGATGCCGAGGCCGCCCGCGACGAGGAGGAGGTCGTTCCCCTCGTACAGGTTCATGGGGAAGCCGTTCCCGTAGGGGCCTCTGCCCCACACGGTGTCGCCCACCTTCAGGCGGTGGATGGCGTTGGTCACCCTCCCCGTGTTCCTTATGCAGAACTCCAGCTCCGGCTCGCCGCTCTGGGCGGTGCATATGCTTATCGGTGCCTCCCCGACGCCCATGACCCCGAGCTTCACGAACTGGCCGGGCATATAGCTGAAGCCCTCCGCGTACTCCTGGTCCTGAAACTGTATGGTGAACAGCTTCTCTATCTCGGTCATTTCCTTGATGCCGGTTATCTTGGCCTTCATCGGCCTAAGCGTGTTGTCCTTCACTCCAAGTCACCTCTTACCTTCTTCATGACTTCAACGTAGTCGATGCCCGCGGGGCAGAAGACCGTGCAGCGTCCGCAACCCACGCAGTTGGTCATGTCCTCGCGGAGGCTGCCCTTGCAGTTGAACCTGTTGCGTATCCTCTCGTGTGTGGTGGGCCTGAAGTTGTGGCCCCCGGCCACCAGGCCGTGGTCCCTCAGCATGCACGAGTACCACTTCCTGACCCTCTCACCGGTGTTCAGGTCCAGGTTTATCTGGTCCACGACGTCGTAGCACCGGCACCGCGGGCAGACAAGGTTGCAGTTGCCGCAGCCGAGGCACTTATCGCTGTACTCGGCCCAGATGTCGCTCTCGTAAGCCATGTCGAGGTGGTCCTGGAGGCCGGACATCTCAAGCTCCCTCGTGAAGGACGCGAGCCTCTCCCTCTCCGCCTCCCTGAAGGCGTCGAAGTGGCTCGGCTCCGCCTCCTCGAACAGGCTCGGGTGGGTCTCTACGAACTCGTGGCCCTTGAGGGACCCCACGCGGACGAAGTAGCAGTCGCCTATGTCGTGGAGGAACAGCTCGAACCCTTCCTGGGCGAAGCTGGTGCCCGTGGACCTGCAGAAACAGTACTCGTCGGGGACGCAGCTCACGCCGACTATGAAGGACCTCTCCTTCCTCTCCAGGTAGTACTTGTCCGGCAGCTCCTCCGTGAACACCTTCGCCAGGAGGTTCAAGGCGTGTATGTCGCAGGAGTGAACCCCGAGGAGCACTATCCTCTCTTCGCCAAGGAGCGGCTCCGTGTAAGTCTCCTCTTCGATGTTGAACTCGAATATGACCTCCTCTTGGTGGATGAAGAACTTCTTCGGCGGTATCATGGTCCTCGTGTACGAGAGGGCGATGTCATCCAGGCTCTCGACCTCCTTGAAGGAGTGAGCCTTCTCGCTGGTCTTGACGGGGCCGTAGAGGTCGCCGTACTCCCCGAGGGCGTCCACCAGCCCGCCCAAGCTGGACTTGGCGAGCGTCTTTATCATACTACTCAAATTTTAGCACTTCCAATAACACTATGATGCTTACTAATAACAGTTATTCATGGCAAAAAATGTTGACCAAAAAAAGAGAATTGACTTTTTAGGGTAAAGTAAACAGTAAAAAAGGGGCTAGAGTCCGCAGAGCCGTATGAGGTTCTCGGTGGCGGCTGTCCCCACCTCCATCCGTGTGAGCCCCCTCAGGTCCGCGATCTTATCGCAGACCGTGAATATCCCCTGTGGGTCTCCTGAGTCGGTCTCCGTGAGCAGGTACTCCAGAGGCAACTCCTTCACGGCCTCGAGGAACCCGGACTCGGCTGCCTCTAACGGCCTCAGACCAATCGAAAGATAGATGCCTTCGTCCACGCATCTCTCGGCGTACCCCCGGTCCTTGCTGAACCCGTGGATGGCCAGCCCCGTCTCGGTGCTCCCGCAGTCCAGCATGATGTCTATGATCTCCGTCCCCTCGGCTCTGTCGTGGACTATCGCCGGGACGCCGAGGCTCTCGGCCAGCCTCAGCTGGCGTTTGAAGCTCTCTACCTGGGTTTCCCTGTCGATGTACCTGTCCTCCCTGACCCACTCCTTGGTCATGCGGCCCTTGAAGTCGAGCCCTATCTCGCTCACGGCGACGACCTCGGGCTCCCGGGCAAGCTCCCTGAAGCGTTCCTCGACCGCCGATGTGCACTCGTCGGCGTACCAAGGGTGTACCCCGATGCAGCCCTTGACGATATCCCATGTCCTTGCCGAGGCGGCCGCCTCGATGGACGAGTCCAGGTCGATGCCTGAGGTTAGGAGGAGCGTGAACCCGGCTTTCCTCGCCTTCCCGACCACCTCGTCTGTGACTCCGCTCAGGTGGCAGTGGCTCTCAGAGTACATGCAGCTCACAGAATGTTGAGGGGGGCAGAGGAAAAGAGTTTCTTCGTCATCACGAGCGGAGACGCTGGAATCCGGCAGCGGCAGTTTATTGCTACTGAGATATATGGAGGCTAGAGCTCGCTGATCTGCTTGCAGCTGTTATAGAGGTCTATCATGGCGATGTTGCCGATGGCGCCCATGAGGAAGCTGAGGTACTGCCCGACGTACGGCACGAATCCCAGAGCCACGGCTATCAGCGCCAGCAGTATGCCCAGCCCTATGTAGGTCCAGAAGCTGCCCCGAGTGAACCTGACGGTCTTCCTGAGCGAGGGAACAAGCCCTTCGTCCTCGCCAACCATCACGATTAAGGTGGGGGCCACAAGTATGGCGACCACCGTCATGCCGGCCATAACCAAGAAGAAAAGGAGGGCAGCGAAGCCGCCTCCCATGAACTCGTTGAATATGAGGAAGGACACGGCCACGCCTGAGGCCGCCACGAAGAAAACGGACATGAGTATGGACGCGTACAGGAACCTCAGGACGCGTCTCCCGACGTAGCTGAAGCTCTCCATCAGCAGGGGCTCCTCGCCGCGCACCGCCCTCCAGGAGGCCCTTATCGAGGCCAGGGAGGCTATCCAAGAGGCCAAGGACAGCAGTATCAAGGCAGCCGAGACCCAGCTTATGAAGCGCGTGCAGTCGAACTCGAAGCCCGTGGGCACGTACGAGACGGGGGGTACACCAATCTGGGCGTGGAGGTAGTCCAGCAGAGAGTCGATGAACTCGTTGTAGACGGTCCACGACTCCAGTATCATCTGGCTCACGAAGGCGATTGCGATCTCAACCAGGGAGGGCCCGAATACCATGGGCTTGTCCCGGACCACGGCGACGGCGTGCTTCAGGTGCGCCACAGCCCCCCGGCGCTCCGGCTCCTCGGGGGTCTTACTGTAGTGTATCTCGGTGCCGCATCGAGGACAGTGAACGGTCTCCTCTGAGACTTCTAGGCCACAGCGTGGACAGTAGGGCAACTAAGACACCACGCTAACATGTAAAACGTATGGAATTAAACCTTTCAACTCCTCTGGCTGGAGACTGCCCTCGCGGTGAGCCTGACGGCCTCCTCGCTGCCGTACCGGGGGGCCCATCCCAGCCCCCGCAGGGAAGAGGCGTCCAGCTGCATGAGCTTGACGTCCCCCCTCCAGCCCCTCCCTCCGTCCACGCCGCCGGTGAGGCGTATCGTGGCCTCGGGGTGCCCCGCCTCCTCCCTGACGATCTCGGCTATCCTGAGCACGCTGAGCCTGTCCATGCTCCCCAGGTTGAACACCGAGACTTGGTCGGCTGACTCGACGCCTTTGAGGAAGCCGTCGATGCAGTCGTCTATGTAGAGGTAGGACTTGGATTGGGTGCCGTCCCCCAGCACCTCAAGCGTGTCCGGGTTCTCCCTGAGTTTCCCAACGAAGTCCCATATGACGCCGTGGCTGCTCCTAGGCCCTACCACGTTGGCGAGCCGGTAGGTCACGGCCCTGTAGCCGTTCATGGACGCGTAGGCGCTTACGAGGGCCTCGCACGCCAGCTTGGAGGCGCCGTACATGGATATGGGCTTCGTCGGCCCGTACCTCTCTGGGGTGGGCAACTCGTCCGCCTCGCCGTAGACGGTACTGGTGGAGGCGAGGACGAGGAGCTCGACGCCTCCCTGCTCGGCGACCGCCTCTAATAGCCGGTGCGTCGCCTCTATGTTCTGGCGGAAATGCTCCTCCGGGCTTGCCTTGTTGGCCCGGACCTCCGGGTTCGCGGCGAGGTGGAACACCCAGCTGCACCCGTCCACGGCCTCTCTGCAGGCTTCATGGTCGAGGAGGTCCGCCTCCATGAACTCGAAGCCCGGGTGGCCCATCCATCTTTCGAGGTTGTCTGGCGAGCCCGAGGACAGGTTGTCTATCACCCGCACCCTGTCGCCCGTCTCCATGAGCCTGTCCACGAGGTGGCTGCCTATGAAGCCGGCTCCGCCTGTCACGAGGGCCTTCATGTGTTTCCAGATGAGAAGCGCGGGGTGCCCATATGAAGATTATCTTCGCCGCGCGGAGGGGTAGACGAACACGGCTATAACGATCTGCGCCCCGACGAAGACGAGGAACGCGGGGAAGAGAATGTTCCAGGTGAACGCAGCCGTCCCGTAGCGCCGGATAAGGTACACCATGAAGAAGTTGAACACGCCTCCCACCAGGTCCTGTGTGGCGCGCCAGCTGTTCCATCCGGAGTAGTGCCTTATGACGGCGGATATGATGCTCCAGGTGCCCATGGCGGTGAAGAACCAGTAGAGCGGGGGCAGGAGCTCGCCGGGCACCGGGGTCAGCCCGGACTCAGCCCAGCCGCGGACCCAGCTGAAGAGGACGCGGTGGATGCCCGGGTAGTTCAGCGCGATGGTGGCGACCACCAGCAGGAAGACGCCGAACCCCATGCCTCCCAGAAAATCGGTTTCACCCCGCTCAAAGTCTGTCCACTGGCCCTCGGACGACCGGCGGGCGGGGAGTTCGACTCGAAAGCCTCGGAGCAACGGCCCTGCGCCGCCTCGCACGACGTATGCCCCTGAGACGCCGTCGGTGAACTTATCCCGTGGGTTCTCGGTCAACGCCAGTCCCATTGCTGCGTCGATGAGGAGGGCCAAGACGTGGATCTTGGTGGCGTTCCTCATGAACGAGGCCACGAGGGATGGTTTGCCTCCACCGGATGCCTCCACCCTGAGGCCCAGAAGTTGCTTGCCCAGGGAGACCCCGTACATGTGCTCCATCAAGGTGAAGTAGATGATCTGGCCAGCCCCGAGGATGAAGGGCAGCCGCCAGACGCCCGTCCAGTCCATATCCCCGGAGAACACGGAGCCCACCCACAGAGGCAGGTAGGCCATCAGTGAGAGTAGCGCCCCCACCGCGGCCACGATGAACGAGTCGATGGCGTAGGCGATGATTCGCGTGACCCACAGCATCTGCGCCCCAACGTCGTATATGAGCCTGTTGAGACCGGTGCCCCGCCTGGGTGAGCGCAACCTATTGCCGCATCTTCTGCAGTAAGAGGCGTCGTCTTGGTTCCACTCGCCGCAGCTAGGGCAACGCACCATGTTACTGAGGATGAACGACCGCTTCGATTTAAACCCTAAGCCGGTTTGGAGTCGAACCTCCACTTGAGGTCGAACATTGCGCCGAGGGCCCGGGCGACGCCGGGGTGGAACGTGAGGGCCGCCTCCCTGAGGAAGAACGGGACCCCCTCCTCCTCCACCAGGAACACCGCCTTTCCGCCGCCCGCCGGGTCCACGACGCAGCCGCGGATCTCCACCTCGTCCGAGAACCTGACTTCGCACCCACCCTCGAACGCCTCGCGCATGGCGCCGAGGACGGCTTCCTGTTTCTCCCGGTCCGACGCGCTCAGAGTCTCCGGTGACCTCATGAGAATCTTGACGGCCACCCCCCTGCTCAGGGCG
>CAZBUI010000117.1:0-6793 GCA_964495055.1 uncultured Candidatus Bathyarchaeia archaeon
CGTCTGGCGTAGGGGAGGTTTAGTTCGCGGCCCCCCGCTTTCACGTTGAACCCTGCGTCGCCCGTGACGCCCATCTTCTTCAAGGTCTCGTAGGTGACGTTGGTCACCAGGTTCCCGAACCCGTCCACGTGTATCACCTGGGCGTGCACGGTGTCGCCTTCCAGCCTTGGCGTGTAGGCGGGGAGCCGCACCATGCCGCCGGTCTCGGCGCCCAGCTTGTCGGGCGGCACGCCCATGCTCAGGTGGGCGCCTGTGGGGCCGAAGACGTCTCTGCCGTCGAACACGCAGCTCACCCTCGGCGGCAGCATGTCAGTGTTGGTTATCTCCCAGACGGACTCTACTCCCAGGCGCTCCGCGGCGGGCGCCATGAGGCCGTTGTCCGGCCCCACGAACCAGGCGCCTCTGGCCTCGACGATGATGGGCTTCCTCTTGCTTCCCACGCCGGGGTCCACGACGCAGACGTGCACCGTGCCGGAGGGGAAGTAGGGCACGGCCCGCGCGAGGTGGAAGGCGCCTGACTCTATGTCGTAGTTGCCCACGTCGTGGCTGATGTCCACGATGGCGGCGTCTGGGCTTATCTTCAGGATGGCTCCCTTTACCTCGGCGACGTAGCTGTCCTTGATGCCGTAGTCTGTGAGAAGGGTGATGACTGGCATAATGTATTCTTCGTCGGCTTGGCTGAAAATTCTTTCCCGCAGTTATATGGTTACTAAAAGCGTGGAGTCTAGGGAAACCGGTGTTTTCTGGGCCTCGATGATATAACGCATAATAATCTATGTTCATTAGTAACGAGTGAAACCTTTGACGCGGGAGCATGCGACTGGACCAACGCAGGGCGAGAGGCGGCGAAACCTAGAGGATGCTCTGAGGGACGTTTTCCCTGAGGAAGACCATGTGGCCCTCATCGAGACCCTGCTGCTCGCTTCTGAAAGAGATAAGATCCGGAACAGCGAACTCCAGATCCCAGAACCAGTGAAGGAGGACCTGCTGATTCTGTTGGAGAGAGAAAGGGCTCTGATACCCTTCGAGACCTCCAAGACCATCGCCTGGGATGACAGGGTGCTGACGTTCAAACCGGGTGAGACGTATGAGGCGCCCCACGTAGTCAAAAACATGCTCAGGAGGGCAGAGGAAACAGGGAGGCTCGCCCCCCGCTGCGCTTTCAAGGAGTATCTGAGGGAGATCGGTGAGCCGGACCTGGAGACGATGGCTGTCTTCTTCGATCACGTGCTCGATAACGTAGAAAACGGGAGAATATCAGCCGAGGCTCTGTCGGATATCGCTGATGAACTATCGCTGGAGCACAGGATGGGGACGATCATAGCGGAGCTGAAGGGAGGGGGAGTGATCAGCCCCTGCCTGAGGGACCCCTCAACCCTCAGCTACGAGGTGAACCCGTTTTTGCTGAAGTGTAGGCTATAGGCTATATGGGGCTCTGGAACTCGCCGTACCCCGGCTTCCCCACCACCTGTCCGTCTTCGTAGATTATCTCGCCGCGGACCATGGTCAGCACCGGCGCGCCCGTCCCCTTCGTGCCCTCGTAGGGCGTTATCTTCTGGATGGTGTGCAGGTCCTCGCCTCTGATGTGGAAGGGCTTGCCCATGTCGGCTATCACGATGTCGGCGTCGGCGCCGAGGACTATGTCGCCTTTCTTGGGGTACAGGTTGTTCATCATGGCTGGGTTCGTGCTGAACACCTCCACCAGCCGCTCTAGGCTGATCATGTCCCTGTTCACAGCGTCCAGCATCAACGGCAGGCTGGTCTCTATCACGACGCCGCCGCTGGGGGCGTCGAATATGTTGTCCCATCCCCGCTCCTTCTCCTCCCTGGTGTAGGGGGCGTGGTCGCTGGCAAGCACGTCGATGGTGCCGTCGTTGAGCGCCTCCCAGAGCCTCAGCTGGTCGTCTTTGCTTCTGAGCGGTGGGTCCACCTTGGCGTAGGGCCCCCTCTCCTTCATGGCCTCTCTGGTGAAGAGAAGGTAGTTGGTGCTGGTCTCTCCCGTCACCATCTGGCCCATGGCCTGGGCCCACTCGACCACGTCCACGGAGCCCGCCGCCGTCATGTGGCATATGTGCAGGTGGGCGTCCGTCTCCGCCGCCAAGGTAACGCACCTCATGGTGGCCTCCACCTCGGCTATCGCGGGCCTATAGTCGCAGTGCGCCATCGGGTCCGTGCGCCCAGACGCCTTGGCCTCCTCCATGTACATGTCTACCAGGTTGCCGTTCTCGGCGTGCACCAGCAGCGGCTTGTCCAGCTCCGCGAGGGTGTTCATGTGCCTGAGCAGCGTGTAGTCGCTGGCGGCCAGCTCCTTGAACCGGGCGATGAGGAAGCTCTTGAAGGCCGTGGCTCCGGCCTCGCTGACGGCGACTATGTCCTCGGTGGGCACCTCCCCGGCGCCGCCGATGAACGCATAGTCCACGAGGCTCTTGGCGTCGGCTATCTTCCTCTTCTCGTTGAACGCCTCGACGGTCACGGTGGCGGGCACCGTGTTGGGCATGTCCACCACCGTGGTGACTCCCCCCGCCGCGGCGGCCCTGGTTCCGGACTCGAAGTTTTCCCTCTCCGGGAAACCCGGGTCGCGCAGGTGGACGTGCATGTCCACCATGCCTGGCATGACCACCTTCCCCGAGGCGTCTATGACCCTGTCGGCGGTGGGCTCGCCCGACCTGACGACGCCCACTATACTGCCGCCGTCTACGACCACGGAGCCCTCCGTGATGCCTGAAGGCAACACCAGCAGGCCGTTCTTGATCACTATGTCAACAGTCAATTCGAGGAATAAGGCGACGGACGGGATTAAACTCTTTCCAAAATCAGAGGGGTATGACGACCTCGGGCCTCTGTATCCTTGAACGGATCTGGGTTGTGCCGTCCACGCAGGCCAGCCTTCCCGCATGCTTCTCTAGGAGGCTGAACTTGGCGTCGTCCATGGAGTTGACGCCGAAACCCTCGGTGATTATGAGGGTGAACCCGATGGCCTCGCCGCCCGTGACGCCGACCCCCATCTCGTATCCCAGGAACTCGGTGAGGTCCTTCTGGTCGGCCCCCCCGACGATCACCGCGCCGACGCCGTTCTTGGCCGCGGCGTGTAGCGCGTCCACCGTGACAACCGAACCGCCCACCACCACCTTGTCCCGGTGCTCGGCCTTGATCTCCTTCGATGTGAGAGGCAAGTCGGCTGAGTCCACCGCGAAAGCCAATTCGCCTCTTGCCTCGCTGCCCAGTCCGAAGGAGCCTTGAAGCACGGCGGCTTGGGCCTCGACGACGGCGCCCTCCCCGTCGATGAGTTCCACGACCTCGCCGGGCAGGTGCGCCTTCACCTCCATCTGGATGGGATGGCCCCTGATTATGGCGCGGCCGGTGACGGGAGAGAAGCTTTCGATCCTGCCGTCGATGGGGGACCTGGCCACCTTGGTGGATCGTCCAAAGAATGACCTGTGTATGGCGATGACCTCGTCCCTGCTCACGTCGTCTCCTGTAGTCTTCAGCATGTAGTTCTTCGCCAGGTCCGGGCTTACACCGAGAGACGCGTATATCCTGAGCTCACGGATGTCGGGGTTCTCAACCACTCCCCGGGCAATCACCGTTTCGGCCTCCACCCAGTCCCCGGGCTCCACCAGCACCTCTCCCTTGGCGGGTAGCCTCCGCTCCTTCCGCACCACGGTGTCCTCAAGCAACTGTAAGCTACTCATGGATCACACCTCTAAGTGTACACCTCCGAGGTTTTCCTGAACCTGTTTAGCGGCCTACCCCCCGCGTCCAAGATCAGGCCCACCTCGCCCCCCCTCACCCGCTTCTTGACCTGTCTGCCTTTCCCGGCTCCCAGGTCCAGACGTCTGTGGGGGGTGAACGTCGCCTTGACCTCTCCGTCTCCGCCCAAGGGGACGACTCGTATGTCGCCCACCTTAACGGAGTCAACGATCTCCGACCCGTCCACCATCATACGCAACGTCACCGCCTCCTCCCCTTCCTTGGCGTTGCCCTTGGGCGCCACGCACGTAGCCAGGCTCTTTAGGCTCTCCTCGAAAAGGATCTGCAACGCCGCGTCGCGGTTGACGCCCAGCAGGCTGCCCAAGTGAGGCATTATGCTAGACCTGTCCACCATGATCTCGGATATGCCCACCGGCTCCAGGGAGTCTATGAGTATCATGGCGGACTCCAACGCCGTCTGGTCTCTGAAGACCCTCCCCTTGCCGACGACCACGTCTATCTTGGACATATCGATGATGGTGTCCTCTATCGCTTGATGGAACATATCGCTCAGGGTGCGCTCCACCAAGCTGCCCTTGAGCCTCGACGCTATGCCTCTATGCTTCTCCATGCCCAGCCTAACGGCCTCCCGCGCCACCGCCGCTTGTACGTTCCTCTGGATCGGGGACAGCGACCTATACTCGTGGAGCATCATGTTACCCGCCGTGTTCCTCACCTCTCGCTCTTTCATCTCGGGGGGCAGCCACCTCATGACGTTCGAGAGCCCAGTTTCCTTGACTATGTTCATTATGCCGTAGGTGATGCCTATGTCGGCGTTCAGCGACCTGTTGAATATGCCGTTTAAGACCGAGTAGACGTCGGTGGTCTCGCCGCCCACGTCCACGCCGATGAGATTCACCCCCCGCGCCTCGGCGTAGGCGTAGAGGAGCCTACCCACGGCTGCCTGGGTCGGCAGCAAAGGCTCCTCCGTCCAGCCCAGCAACTCGTCGTAGCCGGGCGAGTGCACTATGACGTGCTCCATGTAGGCGTCGTAGATGCCTTCCCGGGCGGGCCCCAGGTTCTCCTTGTTGATGACCGGCCGGACGTTCTCCACCACCTTCGTCGCGTAGCGGTCCTCGCCCAAGATCTTCTTCACCCGGTCCCGTATCTCGACGTTGCCGGCGTAGATGAAAGGGAGCGGGTACTCCTCGCCGAACCTGGGCTTCACGTCGGCCGCCTTGACGAGTTCAGCCATCTCGAGCACTTGGGCCACTGCGCCGCCGTCGGTGCCCCCCGCCATGAGCATGATGTCGGGCTTGAGGGACCTCAGCCTTTCCACTCTCTCAAACTGGGGCCTGCCGTCGTCCTTGGAGAACTGGTCCATGAGGAGCGCTCCCGCCCCTAGGGCGGCCCTCTGGGCGCTCTCGCCGCTGATGATGCCCGTAACCCCGCCCACGACCATGTGGAGGCCGCCGCCCGTGCTGCTGCTTGCCATGAACCGGTAGGCGGCGGACGGCCTGCCGCCTTCCAGTATCTTTTTCCCCGTGCCATTTTCAAGCCCGGCTATGGCTGTCTTCACCCCGGTGGCGACGTCTAGGACGGGTGCCTCCATGGTGGTCTCGGTCTCCGATATCCCCGCGAGCCTGTAGCCGCCCGCCGCCCTCTCGACGAGGATGGCCTTAGTGGTTCTGCTGTCGATGTCAACGATGAGGTACGACTCACCCGAATCCATTTTTACGCTCCTCCTTGTTTACCTTGAGTTGATCCTCAAGATACCCTGTATGGGTCTTCGAGACGGGGTTTATAATCACATCGTTTTAATTATGAAATATTGTTTTATATTTAAATTATCATTTTAATTATAGTGTGTCGAATGAGTGAGCCAAAACCCATCGTTCAACCCATCACCAGAGAAGCCTTCAAGCTACTTGAGGAAGAGACGCGGCGCCAAATAGTCTCCATGCTCAGGGAGGAGGCCCTCACGGTGAAGGACATAGCAGGGAGGCTGGGGCTCACCCCCCAGAACATCTATCACCACATGAACCGGTTGCAGGACGCCGGCATAGTGAAGCTGAGCTACGAAAGGAGAGAGGGGCACATCATAGAGAGCTACTACTCCACCTCCGCCGACAACTTCGTGTACAGCGAGGACAGGATACCCGAGAATATCACCCAGAGCTACATGGACGTGCTCAACGGGCTCAACGAGCTAGGGCACTGTCTGGATGTAGGGCTGGACGCGGCAAGCCGACTAGGGGAACTGTACACCGCGTACCTCAGGGGCGCCGTGAGCGATGTGCCCCGTGAAGACGTCTGCGAGGTGTGCAGCTTCTCGGGGTTCTTCATGAAGTTCGGGCCCATGAACAGCGTGCTCCTCAACAGGGTGCTTCACATGGCGGCCCTCATCGAGATGACCGATGAAGAGTTCGCCGACTACCTCGAAACTCTCCGCGAGGTGAGACGTTACCTTAAATCATTAAAGAAAGAGGGTGGCCTACCATGAGACCCGGTAGGGCATCTCGTTAAGGCAGATGGCCCCGTTCTTGGTGACGAGCACGATGTCCTCTATGTGGCCCCTGTAGTCGTTCTCGGCGTCCCTGCGTATGGGTTCGTAGGTCAGAGTCATGCCCGCCTTCAATGGCTGGCTGTCCGTCTCTATGGGCCCGAAGCTAGGGGCGTAGGGCATGGTATAGTCGTGGACGTCCAGCCCTATCTGGTGGCCCGTCCTGGGCGTCGGCCGGAAGCCTAGCTCTCTGTTTATCTCGTTTGCCTTCTCCAGCACCTCGTTCCCTGTGGCGCCCTCTCGGATGTTCTTGATGCCCTCTATCTGGGCCTGCAAGGCGCGGTCCATGTAGTCCTCGGTCTCCTTCTCCCAAGTCACGTGCCAGTTGCGGCCCATGTCGCTGCAGTAGCCCGACTTCAGCTTGACGCCTACGTCTATGCTGAGGGCGTCGCCGTGCTTCAGGTAAGTTGTTTTATTCTGTTTAATGAAGCCGATGCTGCTCTCGAAGCTGTACCCGTAGGCGCCCAGCGCTATGAGGTTGGCGTCCAGCTCCCGCTTGAGGTCCTCAACGCCTCGGCCGGGGCGGGTCTCCTCGATCAT
>CAZBUI010000118.1:0-6662 GCA_964495055.1 uncultured Candidatus Bathyarchaeia archaeon
CACCGCTCATCGAGGTCAAAGTCACCCCAGACGCCTCGGCCAGCCGTACGCCGGAGACCAGGGGCACCGTCATGGAGGCTATCACCGGTATCCCCACCCTGCACGCCTTCTGCACCATCTCACCCGACTGGCGGCCCGTGCTTAGAAGCACGCACGCGCCCAAGTCGCCGCCTCTCAGCGCGTGGGCACCTATCACCTTGTCGACCGCGTTATGCCTCCCCACGTCCTCCGCGAAGTGGAGCACCTCGGCGTCGCCGCTGCACAGCATGGCCGCGTGCGTCCCCCGGGTCCTCCTGTAGACGCAGCTTCTGCTGTTCAGCACCGTGATCATTTCCTTTACGCGGCCAGCCTCAACGCATAGATCCCCCGCCACCCTTGAGATATCGATCTGCGCCCCTGCCTCCCTGGGCCTGGAGCCACAGGCCGTTACTATGAGGTTCATCATGGATACCGACGCCCCGCGAAGGTCCGCCTCACCGTGCAGATAGACTCTGACGTCGTTTCCGTCTACTTCGATAGACTCCATCTCCTCGACCTCATCGACGACACCCTGCGTCAAAAGGTAGCCGACGGCCAGCTCCTCCCTCATCTCCGGGGTCGCTATCAAAGTCACATGGTACTCGTCGTTCACGAAGATGCAGACCGGCTCATCCAGAGCGAGCTCATCCACGGCCTCCTCGGACGCCGGGCGCTCCCCTAGGCTCACAGACCGTATCCTCCTGCGCTCAGTCACCATATCGTTCACCTAGTCTCCGTGGACCCATTCTCCGCCGAGCATGGTCCTCTCGACCTCTAGTTCAAGGATCTTCTCCTTGGGCTGGGTCAACGGGTCCCGGTTCCACACCACGAGGTCCGCGTACTTGCCCGTCTCCAGGCTGCCTATCTTTTCCTCCCAGAACATGCAGTACGCGCTGTTCCACGTATAGGTACGGAGGGCGTCCATCACGCTTATACACTCGTCTGTCCCGAAGGGCTGGTCGCCGTAGACGCCCAGCCTGGGGCGTCGGGTGGCGGCGGCGTAGACGCCGTAGACGGGGTCGGTCAGGCAGGTGTTCCAGTCGCAGCCGTTCCCGACGACCACCCCGCGGTCCATGAGTGTCCGAAGGGGTATGAGCCGTCTGCTTCTGTGGGGGCCAAAGTTTCCTGCATAGGTGTCTCCGATGAAGTAGAGGTAGGCGCTGGTGGCCTCCACCACGACGTCGCTCCCCATCGCCGTCTCCTTCCTGAGCGCGGTGTCGGTGGACAGGTTGTTGTGGATGACGCTGTGCCTGCAGTCGGCCCTCGGATGTTCTTTCACCGCGGCCTCGATGGCCCTCAGGTACTCGTCGATGGTCCTGTCGCCGACGCAGTGGGCCCCTATCTGGAACCCCGCCCCGTGGAGCATCTTGCATATCTCGGGGTAGGTCTGGTGCTCGGGGACGGTGGAGCCGCCGTAGTTGCCCTCGTCCACGCCTGTGTACTCCCTGTTCCACGGCTCGTAGAGCCACGCCGTCCTGTTGCCGCCGCTGCCGTCGAAGCTGCACTTAACGGCGCCGACGTAGAGCACGTCGTCACCCCCCGGCCTGTATTTAGACACGGCCTCCTTGGCCAGCTCTACGCTGGTGCGGCCGTTGTGGATGCCCACCATGATGTAGCTTCGTATCCTCAGCTCGCCGCGGCCGTGCAGGTTCCTGTAGGCTTGGATCATGGCGTCGGTGGCTCCGGCCTCCTTATGCGCCGTAACGCCCACGGCGAACAGCATTTCCTGCGCCTCGAGTATCGCCTCCTCGCACTCCTCCACCGAGTAGTCGCGGCTCAGCAGCCTCATCCTGTACGCCAGATCGTCGATGCCGAGGAGCCCGTCGTAGCCTTCCCCGCACTCATGGCCCACGAGGACGTGGGCGCAGGTGTTCGCCACTTGGTAGGGGGTCTGCGCGTCCAGAATAACGGGGTGCCTGGGGCTCACGGGGTCCAGGTCGAACCTGGTGGGGGCCCGCCTCTCCTCCAGCAGCGCCTCGTCCCAGCCCACCCCCCTTATCCACGTCCCCTCGGGCCTAGAGTCAGCGGCCTCCTTGACAAGCCTCTTGACGTCTTCTATGCTCTTCACCGCGGGGTACCTGAGGTCCAGGACGAGCCCGCTGAACCCATACTCGACGGTATGGTTGTGGCTGTCCACGAAACCCGGCGACACGGCCCTGCCTTCGAGGTCGATCACCTCGGTGCCGGAGCCTATGTGCTCCTTCGCTTCCTCGGTTGAGCCTACGTACGTTATCCTGTCACCCTTCAACGCCAGGGCTTGCTCCACGGCGTCTCCGCTGTCTACGATTATGATCCTGCCTTCCAAGAGAACCTTGTCGGCTTTCACCCGCCGTACCTCTCCTTGATCTCCCGCCACCTGTAGCAGCTGGTGAGGTGGTCGTTGACCATGCCCACGCTCTGCATGTAGACGTACATTATGGTGGGGCCCACATAGCTGAACCCGAGGCTCTTCAGGTCCCTGGCTATAGTGGTGGAGAGCTCGTTCTTCGACGGCACCTGCTCCCAGCCGGTGAACTCGTTCATCACGGGCTTGTGGTCAACGTAGGCCCATAGGTACTCGTCGAAGCTCCCGTGCGTCTCCTGCATCCGGAGGAACGCCTTGGCGTTGTTGACGTGGCTCACGATCTTGCGCCTGTTCCTGATGATGCTGGCGTCTTGGACCAGCTCGTCGATCTTGGCCTCGGTGTACCCCGCTATCTTGGCTGGGTCGAACCCGTCGAAGGCCCTGCGGTAGCTCTCCATGCGCCTGAGCACCGTGTACCAGCTGAGCCCCGCCTGGACGCCCTCCAGCAGAATGAACTCGTAGAGCACCCTGTCGTCGTGGACCGGGACGCCCCACGCCATGTCGTGGTAGGTCATGGCCAGGGGGTCTCCCTCGCCCCAGCACCGCGTCTTCCCGTCGGAAGCCATGGGTATATGGGCGAGGCCCGGGATTTAACTTGTGAGCCGTTGCCTAGAACAACTCCCTTATGGCCTCGGCCAGCGCCTCATTGTCGTCCACCTCAATCATGACCCTGCTGCACCGGTGGTCCCTGAGGTTCAGGGTGATGACCTAGTCGCCGTCCTCCATGAAGTAGAACACCATGCCGCCCTGGGTGCCGTAGCTGCCCATCCTGGAGTACCTGCAGCTCACCTTGGCGGTGGACACGCTCTCCATGTTCTTCAGGGGCAGGACGAACCCGTCGGCCATGCCCAGCAGGCCCTCGTGCTCCTTGAACCTTACCCTGACGAAGTCGCCGGCTACCTCTACGTCCTCCATACCCTCACATTTGGCGGTGGGACGCACAAGTTTTATTCAGCATCCATCCATGGCTCTGCTTAAAACAGAGGAATATTACGTGTCAACGAAGCCACGGCTATTTTCCGGTAAGCCGTATCTGGACCCACAAGTTTTATTAACACGCGCAGGTGTACCGGAACTGAGTGTTCGGAGCTACATGAAAAATATTCTGAACTCTGTTTTTTGTGGCTCTTGCCACGGCGAGGAGAGCTAAATCTGTGGAAGAGCCGTCGGACGACGACCAACGCAGAGAACGCAACGGCATCGACCGGGTCAACGAGGGCATAAGGAACAGCATCGAGGAACTGGGCACCTACTTTCAGGTCACTGGCGCCCGGAAGATCATACGCAGGTACTTCGCCATGAACGCCTTCGACGGCGCCATGACCAGCCTCGGCGTCGTCATCGGGGCGTACCTGAGCCAGATCGACGACCCGCGGAGCGTCATCGGCGTCATAATCACCAGCGGCATCGCCATGATGGTTAGCGGGTTCAGCGGCACCTACATGACGGAGAGCGCCGAGAGGAGCCACAGCCTCAACGAGCTGGAGGACGCCATGCTCATCAACCTGGACGACACCGTCTATGGCAGGGCCGGCAGGGTCGTCTCGTTGTTCGCCGCCGTGGTGGACGGCTCCGCCCCGTTCCTGGCCTCTATACCCAGCCTGATGCCGTTCTTCCTGGTGCCTAGGCTCATAGACATAGGCAGCGCCTTCACGGCCTCCATGGGCGCCAGCATATTCACCCTGTTCATACTGGGCGTCTACTTGGGCAGGATAAGCGGCGAGAACGTACTGTACTCGGGGATGAAGATGGTGGTCTCGGGCGCCGCCGTCGCGCTGATAGCGCTTCTACTCAACGTCCACTAGGCGCTGTAGTAGTACCTGCCCGACTGCTTCTGCTCCCTGTCCAGCCTGCTGCCGGGCTTGTTGACGCGGGGCCTCTTGGTGTCCGGGTCCCGCCTGAACGTGACCTCCATCTCCTTGAGGAAGCCGTTCATCCCGTCCTCCAGGCTCACGGGGTCCCCGGCGTGGCCGTAGACCCCCGCCTCGCCGGTGAACACCATGAGCCTGTCTGCGATGAAGTCCTGGGTCACTATGTCGTGCTCGACGACGAACGCGGTGACGGCCCGCATCTTGGTGATGCGCCTGATGGCGTGGGCGACGGCCAGCCGCTCCTCCACGTCCAGGTAGGCGCTGGGCTCGTCCAGCAGGTAGATGTCTGCGTCCCTGCTGAGGCATTCGGCTATGGCGACCCGCTGCAGCTCGCCGCCGCTGAGGACGCCGACGTCCCTGTCCAAGAACCGCTTCACGTTCAGCGGCTCGACGACCTCGGCCTGGTACCAGCTCTCCACGTACTTGGTTCCGGCGGCCTTCCTTAGGGCGTCCTCGACGGTGCCCTCTATGTCGCCGCTTATATACTGGGGCTTGTAGCTCACCTTGATATCCGGGTCGCTGACGCCGCCCTCGGTGGGCTCTTCGACGCCGGCGAGCATCCTCACGAACGTGGTCTTGCCTATGCCGTTCATGCCCAGGATGCCCACCACCTCCCCCATGGAGATGCCGCCTGCCTCCACCTCCAGCCTGAACGCGCCGTAGTCCTTCACCAGCCTGCTCCACTCCAGCAGGCTGTGGGTCCGCTTCTGGGCCTCCACCGGCGGCTTCTCGTGGAAAACTATGGGGCTCGGCCTGAACCTGACGTTCTCGTCGGGGATGTAGCCGTTGATGTAGATGTTGATGCCCTCCCGCACCACGTGGACGTTACTGACGATGCCGTAGACGTCGGGGGTCCCGTAGAGGATGAACACGTCGTCGCTCATGTAGTCCAAGACGGCGAGGTCGTGCTCCGCCGCCACCACCATTCTGTCCTCCTGGGCTAGGTTCCTGATGATCCGTGCGGCGCGGGTCCTCTGATATATGTCCAGGAAGCTGCTGGGCTCGTCGAAGAGGTACATCTGGGCGTCCCGGCAGATGGCCGTCGCGATGGCCACCCGCTGCAGCTCGCCGCCGCTCAGCACGTCGAGGTCCCTGTCCAGGAGGTGCCCTATTTCCAGGTCGTCTATGATGGTGTCTAGGACGCCGCGCTCGTCGAGCCCCTCGAGGACCGCGCCCACCTTCCCCTCGACGACCCGCGGTATCTTGTCCACGTACTGGGGCTTGTGAACCGCCTTCACGGTGCCGTCGTAGACGCCGCCCAGGTACTCCTCCAGGGGCTTGCCCCTGAAGTACTCCAGCACCGCCTCCTGCTCCGCGGGCTTCCCGTAGTCGCCCATGTTGGGCACCAGCTCGCCCGCCAGTATCTTGAGTATGGTGGACTTGCCTATGCCGTTGCGGCCGATGAGGCCCACCACCTCGTTCCTCTGTGGCGTGGGGAGCCTGAACAGGGTGAACTCGTTGGGCCCGAACCTGTGAAGGTGGTCTTTCTCCAGCTCGTCGGGGAGGTTTACTATGCGCAGCGCGTCGAAGGGGCACTTGCGTACGCAGATGCCGCAACCGCTACATATGTACTCGCTGACGTACGCCTTGCCCTCCTCGTCGAGACGTATGGCCTCCCTGCGGGTGCGGACCATGGGGCAGAACCTGATGCACACCAGGTCGCACTTGTCGGAGCGGCACCGCTCCTTGTCCACGACGGCTACGCGCATCTTTCTGCACCTTTCGCGTTTAATCCAGCGCCGGGTTATTTAAGGGAATATCATGGGCTGTTCGAGGCCGCGCCGCCTAGCTGGAAGCGCCGTCAGCCACCGCGTCTTTTCGCGTGCTACCGTTTGGAGGAGAAGTACTCGTAGGTCTCCCATGCGCGGCCGGCGCTGTCCGAGGGCGTCACCCTGAGCACCCTGCCTCCGTTTTCCTCGATAAAGCCCGTCATGACGCTTCTCTCGACGCCGTGCATCTCCATTACGCCCCCCAGCACCAGCCTCTGGACCATCGCGGCGGCTCCGCCGGGCAGATAGTCCATGAGCTTCCTGCCAGTCTTGGCGCTGGGCATATGGAACACCATGATCCCCCGCCTCGACAGGGTCCGGAGGAACTCCCGTACGTAGTTGAGGGCGTGGACAGGCTTCACGTGCTGCAGGGTGATGTTGGAGTAGACGAGGTCGAAGTACCCGTCTGGAAACATCTGCAGGTTGTCCTCGGCGTTCACCAAGTACCTGCACCGGTCACCTTGACTATTCAGACTCTCCGCCTTCTCTATCATGGACGGCGCGATGTCTACCCCATAAACCTCGTCGTAGTATTCTGCCAGAGACTGGGCCAGCCTCCCCACGCCGCAACCGAAGTCGAGAGCCCTCCCCCTGCCGAGGCCGGTGTCTAGCCCGGCGATGTCCCGCATCAGCCCCTCCACCTCTCTTCTCCCAGTCTCG
>CAZBUI010000119.1:0-6636 GCA_964495055.1 uncultured Candidatus Bathyarchaeia archaeon
TCGTGGTGGCGGGGCTGAGGCATGGCGGAGCAGAGCGGGTGGCAGAGTCCATCATCCACTTCGGGCTCACCCACGGCATGATAGCGGTGGGAGGCTGCGGCGACCCCCTCAGCGACGCCCACTACGGCACCGCGAGCCTCCAGGGCGACGCCGGGTGGAGGCGGGTTGGCGACGACGAGATAAGGCTGAGCTACGCCGCCGGCGTGGGGAGGCGCGTCCCCGAGGTGGCGGCCGCCCTGAAACGGTGAAAAGATGGTAAAGACGTACAGGCTGACTGAAGCCGATCTACACGTCGCCTTGGCGGGCGCCCGCGACGTCGAGGTGAGGGACGTGGACGCCACCCTCGAAACCGTTAGGCGGCTCGCAGGTGGCTCGGCCTTCCAGCTGTTCGACGCCGACATGGTGGCCGGTTGGAGGCACCTGTTCCACGCGGCTGTGAACGCGGCCCACGCCACCCGGGGCGGCTCAGCCGTATCCAACAGCGTGGAGGTGGAGTCCATGCTCTACGCCTCATGCCAGGACCAGATATCCAAGGCCTTCATCCTGATGGGCATCCACCCACAGATGGAGAACATCGCTGTGCTCGTATTATCCGAGGACCCATCGGAGGCGGAGAGCCTCGCCGCCGAGATCGCTGAACGCCTCGGGGTGCCCGACGACGGTGTACTGGATGTTACGCCCGAGAAATACGAGAGGCTGAGACGCGTGTTCGACGTAGGCGACGAGGCCCTGAATGCCGTGGGGGGCGACCCCTACGAGGCGTTAACCAGCCTCGTCGTCGAGAAGGGCGCCCTCCTCCCTCTCCGCAGATAGCCTGTACCTCTCCTTCTGGACGTTCAGCTTCTCTGTGGGCCTTATCACGGAGACACCCGTCTTGTTTCCCAGTATCTCCACGAGGACAACCCAGTCGGGGTTCTCTAGGTCCACGGGGTTGTCTATGACCTCGGCCACGGGCTCGATGACTTCCAGGCTCCGCAGCCGGGTCCTCCTCTTCTCCAGGGTCACCCTGAAACTCTCCCCGACCCCCATCCTCGACGCCTGCTCCCTGGCCTCGGCGGCGATCTCGTCCACCTCCGTGTTCACCCACGCAAGTATGGGCATGACCCTGTAGACGGCTCTGTACCTGTCCGGCTCCTTCCCCATGTGCCGCCTCAGAAGACCCACTGCCTCACGGGGATCGAAGCCCGTGTGTGCTAGGATGAGGCCCTTGATCCTCGACCTGTCTACCTTGGGGTTCTCGTCGCCGATGGCGCGGAGGTTCATCCAAAGCTCGCCTGTGGCCTGGCTGAGGCCCAGCTGGTCCGTCGTCGCCAGGAGGTTGTACTTCATCGCCCAATACATGCTTGGACATCTTTTTTATATTACCTGTACAGTTGCCGTGTGATAACGTTGAAAGTCGGTTCCAGATGCGGCTACTGCCTCCTCCACAGGGGCTACATGATGATCAGGCTGAGCACCGAGGACGAGGAGACCCGCCGCGAGGCCATGGAGGCGCTCCTCAAGCTCATGGGGGACGAGTACGGCCCCGAGGCCGTGCCAAGCGTGCTGGGCACAGAGCGTGGCTGGCTCATCGCCCGCGTCACGGGGTGCGACGACCCCTACCGGGACCAGAAACGGGAGGCCAACATGCACGCGCTGGAGCTGCTCCCGGGGCTCCGGGAGTACGTCGAGAATCAACCCGAGGCCGAGAGGCTCCGGGCCGCCTGCCTCATCAGCTGCCTCGGGAACGTCGTCGACTACGACGTCCCCGGGAGCGACAGCGACATGGACGCCGCCATGGGGCTCCTTGACGAGGGCCTCTACATAGACGACACAGACGAGCTGAAGAGCCTCATAGACGAGGATACCCGGCTTCTGTTCCTGACGGACAACGCCGGGGAGATAGCCTTCGACACCTTGGTGGTCGAGGAGCTGAGGCGGCTGGGCGCCCACGTCACCGTCGCCGTCAAGGACGGCCCCATAGTCAACGACGCCACCATGAGGGACGCGGAGGAAGTCGGCATGACGGAGGCCGCCGACGAGGTCATCACCACGGGGATGGCGGCCATGGGCACCTGGCTGGACGAGAGCCCCGGCTGGTTCCTCGAACGCGTCCACTCCGCCGACGTCATCGTGGCCAAGGGCATGGCCAACTGGGAGACCCTGACGGAGTACCCCGCGCCCTGCCCCCTGATGTACGTGTTCAGGACCAAGTGCGAGCCGGCTGCCAGAGCCGTGGGCGCCCCCCTGAACCGGAACATCGCCCTCCTCGTGGAGAAGTGCTGGAAGCTCTAGCCCCTCAGGGCTTTTGTTATCTGGCTGCCGGTCACGGGGCCGCTTCTCAGAATCCAGAGCTCGTCGCCCGTGAGGTCCAGTATGGTTGAAGGCATACCCCCGGGCGTAGCGCCGCCTTCCACCACGATGTCCACCTCCCTCCCTATCTGGTCGATGGCCTCCTTCGCCGTCCTCGGCGGCTCCTCGCCCGCCTTGTTGGCGCTGGTGCTGACTATGACGCCGCCGCTCATGGACGCGAGCCTTCTGGCCACCTCGCTGCCTGACACCCTCACCGCCAGGGTCTTCTTGCCGTGGGTGACCCACATGGGGTAGCTGACCCTGCTGGGCAACACCAGGGTGAGGGGGCCCGGCCAGAACCTCTCGGCCAACAGCTCCGCCGCCGCGTTGAGCTCCACTATGCGTCTAGCCACCTCAGTGCTCCCGCAGATGAGGGGCAGCGCCTTGTCTGCCCTGCCCTTTATCCTGCAGACGCGCATCGCGGCGTCAGGGTCGCTGGGGAGGCAGCCCAGCCCGTAGAACGTCTCCGTGGGGTAGACTGCGACGCCGCCGGCCATCATGGTGGCTGCAGCCTCTTTGAGCCCCACCTCGTCGGGTTTGACTATCTCCATCGACGATACTATAGTGGACGGGGATTTAGATGTCTTGGTCCCTCGTGGGGGAAGACCAACCCCAGGCCGTATATGGTGAGCATCCCCAGCCCTAGGACAGCCAGCTGTATGACCGATCTCCGCCTGTCGTCCTCTTCGAGCATCTCTATTAGCTCTGACGCGGAGAGGAACAGGAACGCGCCTGCGCTGAACGCCACCATCCAGCCGTTGAGCCACTCCACGAGGCGATGAAGAGGGAGCCGAAGACGCCGCCGATTATCACGCTGACGGCGGCTAGGAAGTTCAACAGCAGCGCCCGTCGCCTCTCTATGCCGACGTAGGCCGGTATGCCGTAGCCCCCATCTCCTGGGGTAGCAGGTCGAAGAGGGCGGCGCCGAGGATGGTGCCCGCGCTGTATCCCAGGAGCACGAAGAGCACCCTGTGGGGCGTCTCCTCGTTGAGGCTTAGGGTGAAGAACCCTATGAACCCGGTTAGGCTGATGGCGACGGTGGCGATGAGGGTGTTTAGCGTGCTGGGTAGCATCCTTTAGCGCTCTGGAGCTGCGGGTAGTAAAGGCTTCGTGGTTCGGGGTTAAAGAGTTGGTTGAAGCGGTTAATTGTTATTAGTGTAATAAGAGACAAACCGTCAAATTTAATATAACAGGGCATAAATCAATTATTTAAAGTTAAAATAATCGCCTATAAACCGTAAAAGGATTTTATATTAATTAAACTTCATAGAGAGGCTGAAATACAGATTCCCTCTCCAATGTTATTTATATCACTCCTGACTGTAACGGTACACCAACATGAAAGTCCAAAGAATCAAGGAGATAACTAGAACGATGGTCGTGACGTTCTTCCTTCTCTCATCCATAGCGCTGAACCTTCAGCTGCTTAGGCTTGATGACGGTGGCATGGCCGGGGCCCAGCTGGACTCCGCCCTGCAGGACGTGGTCGAGGCCAGGATCGTTGAGATGGACCCCGGCTCCATTCAGCCTTTTCTGGTGGAGTACAGCGATGGCGGAGAGACAGCCCAGGCGTGGTGTAAAGCCTCGCTGAGGGCGGAGGAGCTATACAGGGGCGGGGGGATGAGGGTCGGAGACGTGGTTATTGCCGCGGTTGACCCCGGGACTAGAACGGGGGTGGTCATAGACTCCATCTTGGTTGAGCCTCTGGAGGAGCCGACGGAGCCCGCCGAGGAGCCGCAGCCCCCTGAGCCTGAGCCGCCGGAAGAGCCCGCCCCGGAGCCTGAGCCCGAGCTTGGACCCGGGGAAGGCGGCGAGGAGCCCGCCACGGAACCCGAGGCGCATGAGCCCAGCGTGGAGCTACCCGACGGGTTCGAGCTGTTCTCCAACGAGCCCGGACCCACGCCGGGCGTCGAGGCGCCCGAGGGCAAGGTGAAGCTCACCGTGATGACCCAGCCCGCGGCGCTGCCGGGGGTGACGGTATACCCGCCGCCGGGCGTCTACTTCGTGAACGTTTACAGCGTAGTGACCTTCAGCTGCGTCTCCGAGAACCCGGAGTGGGAGTTCAGCAGCTGGACCATCAGCAGGGGTCCCCTAGGGGTGCGCTACAAGTCGGGGGTCGGCTACGAGCACCTGCTGAGATGGAGGGTGGACGTGGACACCGTCGTCACCGCGCACCACACCGAGCTAATATAGGCTCGTCAGGGGCCCATCCTTCTCCTCAGGGCCAGGGCGGAGGCGGCCACCAGGGCGGCGGCCAGGTACGGCGACACGGTCTGCATGGGCGTGAGGTGCACCTCTCCGCCCACGGGCGACAGTATCACCACCGAAGCCGTGTCGCTGCCGTTCAGGTACACGTCGTCCCCTACGTAGGCTTCTATGACCTCGGCCAGGTCCACGGTGCCCTGGTAGTCGGTGTACTCCAGCGCCTCGAAGCTTATCTCCACCGAGACCCAGCCCCCCGGGGGTAGCGCCCCGGGCCCCGTCGGGTCGGTCCACTCCAGGACTCCCGCCACGGTGTCCACGGAGTCGGGTGGGGGCGCGGCGTCCACGTAGCCCAGCTTCGAGGGGTCGTATGTGTCCTTGAGAGGCACCGTCTGGATGGGCAGGTCGCCTGGGTTGGTTACGTTTACGGTGAAGACCACGGCGTCGCCGATGTCTGCGTAACCGACGGCGGGATCCTTCAGCTCCTTCTCGACGACGATCCCGACGCCGACCACGGAGGCCTCGGCCGTGTCGCTGCCGTTGACGTAGTTCTCAAAGTCGAGGGTCTTGGCGTTCACCACCTCTCCGAGGTTGACCGTGTGCCCCGGCTGGGTGCTGGCCTCGGCCGTGAAGTTCACCTCAACAGCTATGGTCAGGCCTGGCCCCAGGGAGCCTGGCCCGGTCAGGTCCACCCACTCTAGGACGCCGAGGGCTTCATCTACGTTGTCGGGAGCGGGGTCCGCGCCTGTGTAGTCGAGCTTGGACGAGTCGTACGCGTCGGTGAGGGGCACGGTTTCCAGCGGGATGGTGCCGTTGTTGGTGACTGTTACCGTGAAGTACACCGTCTCTCCTATGCAGGCTTCACCGTCTCCGGGCTCCACCAGTTCCTTCTCGACCTGGATCCCGGCGGTGTAGAGGTCGATGCTCCACGTGTCCACGTTGTCCAGGGGGTCCAGGTCGGGCTGGATGCTCGTCACCTCCACGACGTTCACCAGCGGGTTGGGGGCCGTGCCCGTCACGGTGCAGTTGCACGTGTACGTCCACACCTCGTCTATGTCCAGCTCGCCGTCGAGGTCCGTATCGCCTGACACGTAGGCCGGGGCCCCGCAGACGTCGTCCAGCACCGTCACCCCCGTGGCGGCGGTGAAGCCCAGGTTGCCAACAGTGTACGTGTAGGTCACCGTCTGCCCCACCACCGTCGAGGCCGGCCCTGATTTCTCTATGTAGAGGTCCACCGGGGTCGCCACCTGGAAGCTGTGGATGTAAGTGCAGTCGGCGCACAGCGTGAAGTTGTCGGACGACGTGAGGGGCGCCGACGACGGCTCCGTGGGGTCGTCGTCGCTGAAGGGCACCAGGAAGCCCAGCGCCGGGTCCAGGGGGCCGTACCTGACGCAGTAGAAGCCCGCCGTGAGCCCCACGAAGTCGTATAGGCCGTTCCCGTCCGTGGTGGTGGCGTTGATGATGATTGGGGTGGGCCCGGTGCAGTTCAGCAGCTCCACTGTCACCCCCGGCACAGGAACAGGCGTGGCCAGGGTCACGTCGGTCACGTACCCGGCTATAACCCCCATGGGGGCCACCGTGACGAAGGCCGTGGCCTCAGGCGTGTAGATGTTGCCGAAGGGGTCCCGGCCTCTGGCCCTGCCGGTGTCGATGTAGTTCTCTGCATACTCCGTGGCCGGTGTGGAGTTGAACACCAAGGTGATGATCTCGCCGGGCTGCATGTCCTCGCTCAGGTTCCAGGCGAGCGTCCCGTCCGAGATGTCGGGGTCCATCCAGGATATCGAGCCGTCCGTGTGGTTGACCTTGGTGGGACCTATGTACCCGAAGCCTGGGGGGAGCTCGTCGGTGACGTTGACGTCCAGGACGGTGAACACGTTGTTCTCGCCGCTGCTGACGGTGAGGGTGAAGGTCACGTTGTGGGTGGTGGAGACCGTGGGCGGGTAAGCCGTCTTCATTATGTCAAGCACTATGTTCGCAGGGGTATAGTCGAGGGGGATTATGGTGTAGCCCCAGTCGTAGCCGGGCGTGGCGCCCCCAGCCTGGGCCAGGGCGGACTCGCCGTAGACCACGGTGAACGCGAAGTCGGCGAAGAGGTGGGTCCCC
>CAZBUI010000120.1:0-6608 GCA_964495055.1 uncultured Candidatus Bathyarchaeia archaeon
CCGCCTCTTTCTTTAAAAGGTTGTCCGTTGCGGTCTGTCCTCTAGGCGTCTCCGGGTCTTCAGTTGATCCCCGCACGGGGATCGACAAAACAATACCCCATTTGCCTCTCCTCAGACACCGAATCATTCAGGGAGGTTGGATAAAAGATTTCAGATCGTGGGCTACACGTCGAACAGCAGAGGCTTGTCCCGCTTCCTCGGCCCCTGGATCACCAGCTGCTCCCCAAGGGTGGCCTTCATCCCGTCCACAGCCGCCACCACGGGTATCCCCTCCTCTCTCTGCAGGTACTCGGCCTCCTTGACGGGGCCGGCCTCCAGCATCCCCCACCCGAAGTGGGTGATGATGGCAGAGGACGGCTGAGCCTCCCTGATCACCCGCAGCGCACCGTCGGTGCAGAGATGCATCTTGATCTTTCTATTCCTCGGCCAGATCACACACAGTATGAGAAGCCGCTCGCCCTTGTGCTGCTCCGACAAGCCCTCGAAGTACCCCGTGTCGCACGTGTAGCCGACGGAGCCGACACCCGGCGTGTTAAACCTGACGCCGGTCGAGGATGGGTCGGAGTGAAGGGCCTTCGTGCCGGTGAACTCCAGCTCGTCTACGCGGAACTCCCTGCCCGGCTCCAGATCGACGAGCTCACCCACCAGCCCCTTGTGGTAGTCGGACACGCATTGACCGAGGCCGCCTAGCCCCCGCGTCACGCTGGGCGGGGCCGCGAAAACCCCCTTCCTGCGTCTCGTGCCGTCCGTCATGGCCTCTATGAACACCTCGGCGTCGGTGTAGTGGTCGGGGTGGCAGTGGGTCACCACGAGGCCGTCCAGCCGCCGGGGGCTGAGCCCCGCCCAGTTGCTGAAGACGAGGGCGCCGGGCCCCGGGTCGATGTGCACCTGGGTCTCGCCGTGCACCATCCTGATGCCGGCGGTGCGCCTCCTCTGGGTGATCATCACGAACCTGCCGCCGCCTGTGCCCAGGAAGTGCAACTCAAGGGGCTTCAGCGGCTGCACCCTCTCCTGAACACCTTCCCTGCGAGGGCGCCCGTGTGTTCTCCTTCGCTCACCGCCACCTCGCCGTTCACGACCACGTAGGGGATTCCCTCGGGGTACCTGTGGGGGTCGCTGAACATCGCCACGTCCTTCACCGTCTCGGCGTCGAACACGACGATGTCCGTCGCCATGCCCACCCGCAGGAGGCCCCTGTCTTGGAGCCCGAGCCGCTGGGCGGGCATGCTCGTCATGCGTCTGATCGCCTCCTCGAATGTGAACAGCCCCCGCTCCCTCGCGTAGAGCCTGAGGTACCGCGGGAACGCCCCGTAGCAGCGCGGGTGGGGCCTGCCTTCTCCGAGCCTCCCGTAGGGCGCGTGGACCCAGCCGTCGCTGCACGGCATGACGCAGGGGTGCCTGACCAGTGTGTCCACGTCGTCCTCGACGCCCCAGAACGTGACGTTCATGGCCTCGGCGTTCTCCTTCACCAGCAGGTCGCACAGCGCGTCCACCACCGGCACCCCGCGCGCCTCGGCTATCTCGGCGACTGATAGCCCCTCATACCTCTTGTTGGCCCCAGACTTCACATACGTGACCAAGACCTTGGTGAAGTCCCTCCCCTTCTCGCCTTCCGCCTCGAAGAACTCCATCTCCAGCCTCCTCCTGACCTCCGGGTCTCTAAGCCTGCCCAGCATCTTCTCGACGCCCCCCTCGTGGACCCAGTCAGGTATCACCTGTGAAAGCAGGCTCGACCCGGCTGTGTACGGGTATATGTCCGCAGTGATGTCGAGGCCCCGCTCCCTGGCGCCGTCCAGCGCCTTCAGGGTGGTATCCTCGTGTCTGCCCGACAGCGGCTTGTGAGACGCGCATGAGCTGCCGATATGCGACACCTCCACGGGCACCCTCGCCTTTAACCCCAGCTCGATGGTATCCTCAAGGTTCTCGATGTTACCGCGCATGTGAGTCGAGTACAGCCCTCCTTTCTCTCTGAGTATCCCGCACAGCTCGACCAGCTCGTCGTCCTCGGTGAAGACCCCGGGTGGGTACCCGAGCCCGGTTGACATACCGTGTGCCCCGTCGTCCATGGCCTCCACGAGCAGCCGCTTCATTGCCGCCAGCTCGCCGGGCGTGGCGTCCCGGTCCTGGAAACCCATGACGTTCACCCTTATGGAGCCGTGGCCCACGAAAGGCACTAGGTTCATGCCAACGCCTTTGGCTTCGACTAGGCCCAAGAACTCGGCGAGGGTCGTCCAGTTCCAGTCTAGGTCCAGCCCAGAGGTGAAGGGCTTCAGGTACTGGATCAGGTCGTCTCTGTGTTCGTCGTGGAGGGGGTACATGGATAGGCCGCAGTTTCCCATGGTGGCGGTGGTTACGCCTTGATGCACGTAGCTCTCGCATCGGGCGCTGCCGAGGACGGTATGGTCCGCGTGCATGTGCACGTCTATCCAGCCGGGGCTCACGCACAGACCGTGGGCGTCTATCACCTGGGCGTCCCCGGTGCCACGCATCAAGCCTATGTCTGCTATTTTCCCTTCTTTAACCGCTACGTCGGCCTTCATCCATGGGCTACCTGCCCCGTCGAAGAGCCTTCCGCCCTTTATTACTAAGTCGTACGACAAATGGATTCAATGGATACATGGGTCCATAACTAATCTAGTTTTCTTCCCCGTTGGCTTGTAAGAGCGTTAAGATAACCTCGTTGAAAACCTGTTATCCGATAATTAGTCACCAAAACCCCACACATACAACCGATTAAAACATTCTGTCACAAAGACCAAAAAAATTTAGAAAACAATTCTAAAAAAACACAACGATTCATCTCAAACAGGAATTATGAAAAATACACTACAGATGCTCCTGGCTCTACTAGTAATAAGCAACATTGCATCAGCCACAAACCCGGCACACGCAGAAAACTACGCCCTGCAGAGCTCATGGCTGAAGACCCCAGTCACGGTTGACGGAGGAGAAACAACCACCCAAGAATGGTCAGACGCAAACACCTACATCATCACCTTAGGACTCAACCAGGGAACGAGCCCCCCATACCTGAGAACCAAGATATGGGTGAAGAATGACCAAGAAAACCTCTACCTTCTCATGAAGATAGCGTACCTGGACAAGATACCCGGAGACACGGAAGACCAGGCGTATCTATACTACCTGTGGCCCACAATAGCGGGCACAGACTGGGACAGAAGCGACGCCGCCTGGCTCTACCAGCTCGGACCACCGAAAGACCTCACCAACTACAACGGCGACACATGGCAGCAGGACACGTCAGCCACGCCCCCCGGCGAGAACAACGTCCAGGGAATAGGCTGCCACGATGCCACGTTCTACTGGTTCGAGTTGGCGAGGCCGCTGCACAGCGGAGACCAGTGGGACTGGAGCGTGGCCCCCGGCGACACCGTCGGCCGAGGCAACATGGAGCAGACCGGCGACCTCCTTTACATAGGGCTCCACGACGACTCGGAGGCCCACCCCCTGGAGACCAGGATAACCCTGACCCTGGCGACGCAGCCAGACCACAACTACCCCGTCGGCGGAGCCCTCGAGGAGCAGAAAAAGACGCCAATGCGCCTCACAGCCATAGGCGTCGCACTGGTAATCGCCGCAGGTCTCTACGCTTCTGCTGGACCACGAAAATAGCCGAAACCCCCCCAGAGTTAAATATTTAATAGAGGTGTGCATTCAATGCTGATGCAGGGGCCCGTGGCCTAGCACGGTTAAGGCGTCTGACTGATAATCAGAAGATCATGAGTTCAAATCTCATCGGGCCCACCAATTTATCAACGAATAAACCTGCTGATTACCTTTCCACATCCATGTTAAATATTACCTATTTTAAAATAGATTTTACAGTAAACTAGGTTAAAAAATTCCCCGCTCCGCGGGCCTCACAAAAAGTATATATTGTATATATGTGATCATGTTTCCTTAAGCCTGAGAAGGTGAGACAAGAATGGACATAGAAGTACTCAAGAAACAATTGGAAGACGAGGACTTTGTGAAAATACTGACCCACTGCCGGGAGCCCAAAACATACAACGAGATGAAGGGAGCCAAGGTAAAGCAGGGAAAACTCTTCAAGGTACTCAAGGAACTCAAGGTAAACGAGGCACTACTCTTCGCCGACGGAAAGTACTACTCTTCCCCCGAGGCCTTGAAGCTAATTTAACCCAGTTTTATCTCCATATTTTCTTTACACCCATCGAGTTTAATGTAAACAATACTAGTTCTGGCGTCCCAACGTCTCGGTAAACGGCGTCTATTGCTAAAATTTTTATTCGACAAAGGGGGACGGTACTGGATGCCCTCCAAGCCGAGCACAACTAACCAGCTATCCTGGGCGAAGAACCGATCAGAGTCACTGTACGCGGAGATACTACAGCAGATCGAAGAAGTCCAAGACCCCCAGACCAGGGACGTGCTGGCCAAGCTGGCACGGTTGACGCAGATAAACCAGGAGCTCCAGACCCTCGGCTTCATAAGCCTTCTTTCAATGATCACCGAGAACCAGACGGCCATCGACGACGAGCTCAAGCAGATAAGCGATTACGTCGAGGCAATGGTCATGGTCCACCAGGAGGAGGCGAGGAACTTGGAGAAAGTTCTCTGAAAGCGTTATACTGACAAAGTAATAAATGCCGTTTCACGTCTTTAGACGTGGTATGCGTAGAAGCCGTAAACGTTTCCACGACCGCGTGTTGGCGAAGGCAAGGAAGCTGGTGCGTAACGGGAGGGTGGAGCGCCTCGACGGGGCGAGGTTCAACGTCATAGGCGACCACGGCACCTACAACGTGGTGCGGACGCCCAAGGGAGGCTTCTCGTGTACATGCCCCGGGTTCCGGGACAAGGGTAAGTGCAGCCACTGCACAGCCGTTAGCATCATGCTGCATCAGAAAAACAGATAGACGGGCTTCACCGAGCGATTTAGAGGCTCTGTTGTCAATACACCAAATAACCATATAAACCACGCTTAGTTTACTTTTTATGGAGCCGCTCAAGTGAGTCTAGAGGAATTTGCCGGAAAACTCATCAGAGATATCGCCGGCGGAGCAGAGCTTCATCAACACCGTGATCTATTATAGAAGAGAGCTGCTGCTGGTGGACGAAGGCGAAAAGGCGACGACACACTTCACGGACAGGCAGAGGAAGGCGCTGGTGAAGGCCGGTATACTCCTCAGGGTGTACAGGAAGGGGGGCTGCCGCCTCCACCTCTCCAGCAAGGCGAGGCGGGTCCTCGAAAAGAAAGAGTCCTCACTCCTCGGGTGACCCTAGACGCGTCTCAACACGCGGCCAGGCTTGGCTCCCGTGTGTCTCCCTTTCTCGACCACGGCTTCCCCGTTGACGAAGACGTACTCGATTCCCTCCGGGTGGCGCCTCGTCTCCACCTCGTCTCCCAGCACCTTGAGGACCTTAAGGTCCATGAGGACGATGTCGGCGTGGGCTCCCTCCTCGAGGACCCCCCGGCCCTCAAGGTTGTGCACCCTCGCCGCCATGGTGGAGGTCTTCTGGACGGCTTCCTCAAGCGTGAAGACGCTGCCGTCCCTCACGTACTTTACGTAGAACATGGGGAACGCGCTGAAGGTGTTGATGCCCGGGAACGTGTATGGCGGGTTCTTCATCTCCCACTCGGTGTCGAAGACGCTGGTGTCCAGCCCCACCATGCCTTTGGGGTGGGTGTAGTATTGCAGCGCCCATGGCCTGGGCTCCAGCTGCCCCGTGGCGCCGCGAGCGTCGGGGTCCTCCGCGATGATGTCCATCCACGTGTCCCACTCGTCGGCCCCTCTCTCCGCAGCTATCTCCCTTATGCTCTTGTCCTCGACACCGGGGACGCTGCTCTTGAGGACGTATATGTTTTCGGCCCACCGGGGGTTGGTGTTGGGGTTGTACGCGACCCTGATGAACCACTTGCCCCGACGTATCGCGTCCTTGACCTCCTCCCTGAAATCCTCGACCTTGAGCCACCTGCCCAGGGCCTCGCGGCCGCCCAGCTCCCTCAACCAGGGACCGTATAGGCTGCAGAGGTATGGCATCACGGCGAAGCCGCTGCGGGTCATCTGGGGTATGGCGTCCCATGTGATGTCTAGCTCATCCTTGCTTTCCCTTGTGATCATGTCTATCGTGGCCTTGAGGTTGGCCGCCTCCAGCTCGTCCGGCGCCGTGGGGTATATCTGCCAGCCCGTGCTCAGGTGGGCAAAGTGCAACCTGACGCCGGTCTTCTTGTGGACGTCGACGCACTCCATGAGGGCGGTGATTTTCTCGTTGGGGACGTGCCCCGCCGCGATGCCGCGGCGTCTCCCCGTCCGTCTCCAGTGGGGGCAGTAGACGCCGCCGTAGTCTTTGAGCTGGGCGACGGCCTCCACGATCTCTTCCTGGTCGGCGAATACGTCTGGGTCGTAGTCGAGGCCGGTGCTCATGCCTATGCATCCCTCCTCCATGGCCTGGTGGATGAGCTCGTGCATCTCCTCCCGCTCCTCCCTTGTGCTGTGCCTCTTATAGTCGAGGCCCATGATCTTGGTGCGGACGCTGCCGTGGCCCACCAGCGGGGCATAGTTGACGGTGATCCCCGTCTCCTCGACGCGTTTGAAGTAGCCCGCCATGGTCTCCCAGTCCAAGGT
>CAZBUI010000121.1:0-6568 GCA_964495055.1 uncultured Candidatus Bathyarchaeia archaeon
CCCCTCATGGAGATCATAGGCCAGGAACGGGCCGTGCAGGCCCTGCAGTTTGGTCTGGACATCAAGGAGGAGGGCTTCAACGTGTATGTGGCGGGTATGCCTGGCACGGGTAAAAAGACTGCCATAAAGACTTACCTTGAGCAGCTGGCCAAGGATATGCCGGTGCCCCCTGACTGGTGCTACGTCTGGAACTTCGAGGACGACGAGAAGCCCAACGCGATGAGTTTGCCAAGCGGCATGGGCTCACAGTTCAGGGACGACATGGCCAAGTTCGTTGAGGAGATGAGGAAGGCCCTGATCGCGGCGTTCGAGAGCGAGGACTATGCCGACCGGCGGGAGGAGACCATGAAGAAGTTTGAGGAGCAGAAATCGGAGCTCTTGAAGGAGCTGAACCAGAAAGCCCTGGAGGCCGGTTTCGCGCTCCAGAGAAGCCAGATCGGGATGCTCATCGTCCCCGTCATAAACGGACAGCCCATAAACGAGCAGCAGTTCTCCATTCTGCCGCAGAAGATCAAGGACGAGATAGCCGAGAAGAGGAGGAATCTTCAGGAGGACCTGAGGAGCGCTTTCAGGCAGATCAGGGAGGTAGACAGGGAGGCAGAGGCCGCCGTAGACGAGTTCAACAAGGATGTGGCCAGCTACGCCATGGACCACATGCTGCAGATGCTCAGAGACAAGTACGGGGGCATAGAGGAATGCAGCGAATACATCGACTCCGTCAAAGACGACATACTCGCGAACCTGGACCAGATAATAAGTTCCCAGAAGGAGCCCGAGTCGCCTCTCTCCTTCATGATGCGCCCGACCCCCGACCCCACCGAGAAGTACAGCGTCAACCTCATAGTGGATAACAGCAAGCTCGAGGGGGCGCCTGTGATCATCGAGATGAACCCAACCCACAACTACCTCTTTGGCACCACGGAGAAGGAGGCCAGATTCGGCGCCTTGGTCACCAACTACACGATGATACGTGCGGGCAGCGCCCATGAAGCCAACGGCGGGTTCCTCGTAATCCCTGTGGAGGAATTGGTCCGCAACCCGGGGAGCTACGAGACCCTGAAGAGGACCATCGTCAACAAGAAGCTGGAGATAGAGGAGCTCGCCGAGAGGCTGGGGTACGTCACCACAAAGAGCCTGAGGCCTGAGCCCATACCCTTCGACGCCAAGGTCATCCTCGTCGGAGACTCCCAGATCTACTATATGCTGTACCAGCTTGACCCGGAGTTCAAGAAGGTCTTCAAGGTGAAGGCCGAGTTCGACACAACCATGGACAGGGACGAGGAGAACGTCCAGCAGTACGCCAAGTTCATGTGCACCCTCTGCAACAAGGAGGGACTCCTGCACCTCGACTCGTCGGGCATCGCCGCCGTCGTCGAGTACAGCAGCAGGCTCGCGTCGGACCGGGAGAAGCTGAGCACCAAGTTCGCCGAGGTCAGCGACATAATCAGGGAGGCCAACTATTATGCGCAGGAAGGCGGCAGCGACATCATAACCGAGGACCATGTGAGGCGGGCCGTGGAGGCCAAGGTGTATAGGAGCAACCTCATCGAGGAGAAGCTGGAGGAGATGATCGAGCGCGGCACCATCCTCGTGGACACAGACGGGGAGAAGGTGGGGCAGGTCAACGGCCTCGCCGTCATGGGAATAGGGGACTACATGTTCGGGAAGCCCAGCAGGATCACCGCGAGCGTCGGCGCAGGAAAGGACGGCATAATAGACATCGAGAGGCAGTCCGACATGAGCGGCCCAACCCACACCAAGGGAGTAAACATACTGACGGGATTCCTGACGAACCGATACGCAAAGAAGCATCCCCTCAGCGTAACGGCGAGACTTACCTTCGAACAGAACTATGGTGGCGTCGAGGGGGACAGCGCGTCAAGCACGGAGACCTACAGCCTGATGAGCATCCTGAGCGGCATACCCATAAAGCAGAGCATAGCCGTCACCGGCTCGGTGAACCAGAAGGGGGAGGTCCAGGCCATCGGCGGTGTCAACCAGAAGATCGAGGGCTTCTACGAGCTATGCAAGTTTCGGGGGCTGGACGGTAGCCATGGCGTCGTCATCCCGGATAGCAACGTGAAGAACCTCATGCTAAAGGAGGAGGTCGTGGAGGCCATCAAGGAAGGCAAGTTCCACGTATACCCGGTGAAGACAATCGACGAAGGCATAGAGGTGCTCACGGGGGTACCAGCCGGAGAACTCGGAGACGACGGCACGTACCCGGAGGGCACAGTCAACTATCTGACCCAGAGGAAGCTCGACGAGCTGGCCGAGATATCAAAGGAGTACCTCCGGTAGCTAACCTTTTTTAAAGGCTATCCAATTCTTTTCAAGATCAGCCCATGTCAGAGGGTGTCTACGACGTCATAGTAGTGGGAGGAGGCCCAGCGGGTCTCACCGCCGTCTTATACACGGCCCGCCACGACCTAGATACACTGGTCCTAGAGGGCAGGAAGATAGGAGGCAAGGCGCTGGAGGCCCACTGGGTGGACAACTACCCCGGATTTCCCGAGGGCATCAGCGGCGAGGACCTCATGGAGAACATGATCCAGCAGGTGGAGAGGTTCGGCGCAGAGATCAGGAACGAGACCGTGGTGGGCCTGAGCGACTTCGATGACCTGAAGATGGTCACCACGAGGAGGGGCTTCTACCAAGCGAAGTCGGTGGTGGGTAGCCACTGGTGTGAGCAGGAAGACGCTGAGCGTACCCGGCGAGAACGAGTTCAAGGGTCGCGGCGTAAGCTACTGCGGCGTATGTGACGGCCCCTTCTTCAGGGACAAAACGGTCGCCGTCGTCGGTGGAGGACACGAGGCGGTCCACGACAGAGAGATGCTTGCCGAGACAGCCGGCAAGGTCTACGCCATACCCGGAAAGAAGGGCTACAGAGAGGCCTTCCCCGAGTTGGCCCTCTTGAGGGAGAACCCGAAGGTCGAGTTCATCGCCGGGGCCGACGTGAAGGAGATCGGCGGCTCGGACTTCGTCGAGTACGTGAGGCTGGAAGGCTCGTTCAAGGGGAGACTGAGCCTGAACGGCGTGTTCATTATACTGGAGCACGTCCCAACCGCAGGCATACTGGGCGAGGCTGGGGTCAGCACCGACGGGGGAGGCTGCATCGTCGTGGACAGGGACATGGAGACCAACATAAGGGGGCTGTTCGCCGCCGGGGACTGCATCTGTGAGGGGATGCAGATAGTCACGGCGGCCGGGATGGGGGCCAGGGCGGCGCTCTCCGCCATGAAGCACGTCAAGTCCTTGGGGTAGATTTTCTTCTGTATTAGGTTGGATGGTCGTCGTTTCGGTTTGATTCATTATCTCTTTGTGGTTCTCTGTGTGTAGGCTGTGAACCCCCCCTCCCCCTCTAATGGTTTTATGGGGGGCGTCTCTTTTTTGCTTGTTTTTGTGTTCCGGGCTTTTCTGTGTCTTGTTTTGGGTGGGTGTTGGCTCTGTTCTGCACCGGTTCTGCTACTGTTCTGCTTGGTTTGTCTGATGAAGTTGTCTGCCGTGTGCCTTGGGGTTCATTTTCTTCTATATGTATGTCTATCAGTGCGAGGCGCCGGGGGTCCGGGTGGGTGTCTCGGGTCCCTGTCTTAGATACATTTTTGGGTGTGTGAGCCCATATCGTCGGGGCTGATATGGAAGACCTAATCAAGGCCATACATGCGAGGGAGATACTGGATAGTCGGGGCAACCCCACCATTGAGGTCGAGGTTGTCACCGATGGCGGGTTCCTCGGCAGGGCAGCGATCCCCAGCGGTGCCTCAACGGGCATCTACGAGGCCGTGGAGCTGAGGGACGGCGGAGAACGGTACCACGGTAAAGGCGTGACAAAGGCTGTTGCGGCGGTTGAGGGAGAGATAGCAGCTGAGCTAGTCGGGTTCCCGGTGACGGAGCAGCGGAGAATCGACGAGGAGATGATCCGGTTGGACGGAACCGAGAACAAGGGAAGGCTCGGGGGGAACTCCATCCTCGGCGTCTCCGTGGCGTGCGCCAAGGCGGCCGCGGCGTCCAGCGGCGTGAATCTCTACGAGTACGTAGACCCGGAGGCAAGCCTGCTGCCCGTGCCCTTCTTCAACGTGATAAACGGCGGCAAGCACGCGGGCAACCAGCTGGACTTCCAGGAGTTCATGGTGGCCCCCACAGGCGCCGGGAGCTTCAGGGAGGCCCTGCGGATGGGCGCCGAGATATACCAGACCCTCAAGGCAATGCTACTCGAAGGCTACGGGAAGAACGCCACCAACGTGGGCGACGAGGGGGGGTTCAGCCCGCCCATGAAGAGCCCCGAGGAGGCGCTGGAAGCCGTCACGGCCTCGGCAGAGGAGCTGGGGTACGGCGGCGCCACCAGGCTGGCGATGGATGTGGCGGCCAGCAGCTTCTACCGGGACGGCGGCTACAGCTACATGGGGAAGACCCTGTCCAGGGGGGAGCTCATCGACGTATACGGGGAGCTGGTCTCCAAGTACCCCATATCCAGCATCGAGGACCCGCTGGAGGAGGAGGACTACGAGGGCTTCGCCGAGATGACCCGGGCGCTGCCCATACAGATCGTGGGGGACGACCTGTTCGTCACCAACGTGAAGCGCCTCAGGAAGGGCATAGAGATGGGGGCCTGCAACAGCCTACTCTGGAAGGTGAACCAGATCGGCACCCTCACCGAGGCTAGGGACGCGGCGAGGCTCGCCATGGACAGCGGCTACACGGTCATGGCCAGCCACCGCAGCGGAGAGACCGAGGACCCCTTCGTCGCCGACCTCAGCGTCGGCATAGGGTGCGGCCAGATTAAATCTGGGGCGCCGTGCCGAGGCGAGAGGACAGCGAAGTACAACCAGCTTCTCCGAATCGAGGAGTGGCTGGGCGAGAAGGCCCGGTACCCCACCGGTCTCTTCTCCTAACTCTTTTCATCTATGAGCCCGTCCACTGATATACCAGTACGTTTAATAGAACTTTAAGGATGAACGAGGTCACCCTTGAACAGATGGCGTACCACACCCTAGGGAGGCACAGCCTCATCGACAGATCCCCCTCGGTGGACGCGTACGAGGTCATCGAGGACATTTGCGGCCTCAACGCCCAAGGCGCCCTCAACTACAACCTGAGCCGTTGGGCCAGGGTGGAGGGGATGAACAGGGGGGGCTCATAAGAGACTCGATCCGGTACAAGAAACTGCTCAGGTCCTGGTTCATGAGGAACACCGTCCACACCATGACGACGGTTCACGCGTTCGTCGCCCGTCCCGCGCTGCGGGAGAGCTTGGTGCAGGAGTGGAACAGGTGGACGGTCAGGTCGGGCTCCAAGGAGAGCCCCGACTCGTGGAACGCCCACTACAAGCAGGTCCTCGCCGCGCTGGAGGATGGGCCTCTGTCGCTGAGTGAGCTTCTTGACAGGTACAGCCCCGCGTCAGGGAACCCAAGGCGGGTTCTGAGCCGGGTGATGAGGGAGATGAGCCTGAAGGGACTGGTGTGTAACGGGGAGCCCCGGGGGCCGTGGTACCATGACACGGAGCAGACCTATGCAGACGTGAAACGGTGGATGCCGGGCATGACTGAGGCCGAGGAAACAGGGGCGCAGGAAGCCCTGATGATGGACTACCTACGAGGGTACGGCCCGGCGAGGGAGCAGGACTACGCCTACTGGGCGGGGTTGAAGGTCTCGGCCGCGAGGAAGGTGTTGAAGAGGATAGAGCCCGGGTTGGCGGCGGTGGGAGCCGCCGGGCAGAAAGGTAAGCTGTACCTCCCAGCGGACAACCTCCCCGACTTGGTACAGACGGAGGAGGTCCCCTTGGTGAGGCTGCTCCCCAAGTTCGACGCCCTCATGATGGGGCACCGGGAAAAGGCTAGGTTCATGGATGAACCCACGAGGAAACGCGTATTCCTGCCCACAGCCGAGGTGTCGGCGACGGTGCTCGTTGACGGCAGAGTGGAGGGCGTCTGGAACCTGAAAAAGGAGGGAGAAGCGTGGAGCCTCGGCGTCGAGCTCTTCAAAGAGCTAGACGAGGAACACGTGGACCTGCTTTACAGCGAGATCCAGGGTATGAAGGAGTTCACCGGATTCGAGGTAACGGAAGAGGTCTCACTAGCCAGGCTTCCCCGCGAGTAGTTAGGTTTAAAGAGTCCTCGAGGGTACCTGATTCTGGTTTACGTGAGCGACGCCGAGCGGTTCCACGACCTCATGTTCGAGGTGAGCAACGAGGACCGTGTCAACATACTCAGGGAGCTCAGGGAGAAGCGCTCCACGTACAGCGACCTGTCACGGAAGCTGGATATAACGACACAGGAGGTGAGCCGCCACCTCTCAAGGCTCACGGAGAACGGTCTGACGACGAGGAGGACCGACGGCCTCCTAGAGCTCACGCCCTGCGGGGGGCTCGTGCTCAGGCAGCTCAACGCCGTGGAGTTCACGTCGAAGCACCGGGAATACCTGATCGATCACGTTTTAAACGGCCTGCCGGACAAGCTCGTCTCAAGGATGGGGGAGCTCAGGGGCTGCACCCTAAACCTCGACGTGATGGTCTCCATTCACAGGGTCCAGAAGATACTGCAGGAGGCCGAGGAGTACGTCTGGGACCTGA
>CAZBUI010000122.1:0-6507 GCA_964495055.1 uncultured Candidatus Bathyarchaeia archaeon
CCCATCCGTTGAAGAAGGGCAACCGGGCCTCCCAGCGTTCAGCCATAAACCAAACCCTGCCGACGCCAATAAAAAAGCTACCAACCGGCCCTGCCCCTATGAGCGTCAAAAATATACATAGGCTTCCGTCGGATAGGAGGGGTGAGAAGGTTTCATTACGTAGACGCGTAAATGATCAGACACCATGGACAGGCCGGGACTCTCTCGCGACGTCGCTTTGCTGAGCCTCGCCATCTTCTTCACCGATGCGAGCCACAGCACCGTTATACCCATCTTCCCGGGCTACGCCCGAGGCGTCGGGGCCTCCCTGAGCATGCTGGGCTCCTACGGCTCCGTGGCGGCCATAGCCATGCTCCTCCTCTCTCTGCCGCTGGGCCGGCTCTCCGACAGATACGGCCGCAGACGCATGATGGTGCCGGGCCTCATCCTGTTCATCGCTGTTCCTCTCTCATACATGGTGGCAACGAGCCCGATCCATCTTTACCCCATCAGGGTTGCCCTGGGCCTCGGCATAGGGCTCATCTTCGGGAACGGCTTCCTGCTCATGTCCGAGGTCGCGGAGCCTGGCTTCAGAAACGTGGCCCAAGGACTCTATATGACGTCGATGGGCCTCGGATTCACCCTCGGCCCCCTGGTCGGCGGCTTCGCGGCCAAGCTAGTCGGCCCGAGCCTCAGCTTCAAGATCAGCAGCGGCTTCGCCGTCCTCGGGCTCATTCTCCTGCTCATGGTGAGAGAGAAAAAGGTGGAGGCCGGCAGAACTTTGGAACAGACTGGGCTCGGCGAACTCGTCAGAGACCCAAAGATACTCGCGTCCGGAGTCGCCAACTTCGTCAACTCCGTTATGTACAACGCCGTCACCCTCTTCTTCCCGGTGTACGGCTCAGACATCGGGCTAGACGAGGCGGAGGTAGGAATCGGGCTCACGTCAAGGGGCCTAGCCAGCACCGCGGTGAGGCTGCCGGTCGGCGCTCTCACAAAGAGAGTAAAGGCGCTGAACTTGATGGCCGCCGGGCTGTTGCTCTCGGCGGCGACCCTGTTCACAGTCTCCAACTCGGTGGGCCTGGTGCTTGTGAGCGTCCTGATGGGGGTTCAGGGTGTGGCCTACGGCGTCTACCTCACGTCTGGAAACGTGTACGTGTCAGAGGAGGCGCCCAGAGACCACAGAGCCACGGCCATGGCCGTGTACAGCATGTTCGGGAACCTCGGCGGCATACTGGGCCCGGCGGCGCTGGGCGTCATAGCTGAGAGAATGGGTGCGGGAGGTGCCCTACGGTTCTCAGCGGCCGTCGCCGTACTGGGCGTGGCTTCGGCGTTGCTCCTCGTCCGGGGAGACTCTGGGTCAGCTGATCTGGCTTCTTAAAACCTCGAAGGCCTTGGAGGCGTCCTCCTCCCTGATGATGAGGCTGGCCTCGTCGCCGCTGAAGAACGCGTCTACTAGGTGCACGCCGTTCCTGAAGAGGAGGTCGCTGAGGAGGGCTATCCTGTCGTACCTTGCGTCTCCCTGGGCCATGGATACGTTGAGTTCCGTGTAGCCTTCCCTTATCTCCGGCTCGTACTGCCACAGGTCCTGCATAATCTGGGTCATGGCCTCGGACGTGGTGACTATCTTGAGGCTCTCCGGAAACTGGTAGAACCTCAGCTTGAGGCCCTGGCCCTGCAGCTCCGTGAGCTGCTTCACTATGTCCACCTGCTCCCTCCGCGACGCCCTGATGGTCACGTCCTTTATATCGGTCTCCAGGTTCAGCCTTGAGCCGTGGAGGGCCCCCCTCTGCTCTAGGGGCTGGGCCTCTATGGCTTCCCGTGAGAAACGCATGATGGCGGTGACTATGGTGTTGGGGTCCACGTCGTTGCCCGCTAGGCTCTCCACCTCCTCCTGGATGTAGCGGGCGGCGGCGCTGTAGTTGACGACCTGCATGCGGATGCCTCGGTAGAGGTAGGGGTTTCTGGTGATTATCACCCTGACAGCTTCCTGCACTGAGCTCCGTCTGGTGGACATCATTCTATTGGGAAAAACTGCGACATATAAGAATTTATGACATCCGGTCAGGTATACGGCAATATCGGCGTCGCGTGTATAGAAGACAATAAATATGTCAGAAATATGACATTTTGACATAAACTTTATATCGAGGGGTGCTACAGAGAACCCCAGTGAAAAATAATGTCCGGAATAAACGACGACTTCGAAAAGATCATAGAACGGATGTTCAAACGGTTCGGGTTAGACCCGACCATGGACCCCAACAACCCCAACGTCAAGACGTGGAGCTATGGCTACACCATGACGACGGGGCCGGACGGAAAACCCGTGTTCAGGGAGTTCGGCGACGGGCTCCCCCAGACAGGGTTCACCCTTGACCAGCCCACGACCATGGAGACCCTGAGCCAGGTAGACGTGGACAGGGAGAACGGCAAGGTGAGGCTCCTGGTCGAGATGCCCGGCGTCACCAAGGAGTCCATCAGGATAAAGGCCACGGACAGCCGCGTGAGGATATCCGCGGCGAACGAGACCACGGACTACGACACCGAGATACCCCTAGACGTAGAGGTGGACCCCAACTCAGCCAAAGCCACCTACAACAACGGGGTGCTCGACGTAACGTTCAAGCTGGTCAAGGCGCCCGAGGACGAAGGAGTCGAAATAGAAGTAGAGTAAAAGAGGAGAAAAATTCATGGATAAACTCACTTTAAGAGTAGCAGAGGCTCCGCCGAACCTAGTCGGCAGGGGCATAGCCGTGGTGGACCCCAAGGTCATGGAGGACCAGGGCTGGCAGAGCGGCGACGTAGTGGAGATCACAGGGGCACGCAAGGCGTACGCCAAGGCGTGGACGGGCCAGACCGTCGAGTACGGTCGAGGATTAATCAGGATCGACGGCCTCACACGGAACAACGCCGGGACAGGCATAGACGACAGGGTCGAGGTCAGACGCGTGGAGTCCAAACCGGCTTCTAGGCTGATCCTGTACCCGACGGAGCCCCTCCGCATAGTCGGAGGTGAACGCTACCTGGCCCAGCTGTTGGAGGGCAGGGTGGTCAGCAAAGGCTCTGTCATCACAATAAACATCATGGGTAGGAGGGTTGACCTGGTGGTCACCCAGACCCAGCCCAGGGCCGACGCCGTCATAATCAGCCAAGGCACCCAGATAGCGTTCACGGACAAGGCGCCCCACCAGACCATGGGCAACATCCCTAGGGTCACGTACGAGGACATCGGCGGCCTGGACAGGGAGATAGCCAAGGTAAGGGAGATGATAGAGCTTCCGCTGAAGCACCCTGAGCTCTTCGAGCGTCTGGGCGTGGAGGCTCCGAAAGGCGTGCTGTTGCACGGCCCCCCGGGCACAGGGAAGACGCTGCTGGCGAAGGCCGTGGCCAACGAGACCAACGCCAGCTTCTACCACATAGGCGGCCCCGAGATAATGAGCAAGTTCTACGGCGAGAGCGAGGAGCGGCTCAGGGAGGTCTTCAAGGAGGCCCAGGAGGACGCGCCCAGCATCATCTTCATCGACGAGATAGACAGCATAGCGCCGAAGCGGGAGGAGGTCACGGGCGACGTCGAGAAGCGCATCGTCTCCCAACTCCTCACCATCATGGACGGCCTTGAGAGCCGCGGCAAGATCGTGGTGATAGGCGCCACCAACAGGGTCAACGCCCTGGACCCGGCGCTGCGCCGCCCCGGCCGCTTCGACAGGGAGATCGAGATAGGTCTACCCGACAGGAACGGCAGGCTCCAGATACTGCAGATACACACCCGCGGCATGCCGGTCTCAGAGGACGTAGAGCTGAAGGACTTCGCGGACAGGACCTACGGCTTCGTGGGCGCCGACCTGGAGGCTCTGGTCAAGGAGGCGGCCATGGGGGCGCTCCGGCGGGTGCTACCGGAGATAAACATGGAGGAGAGCAGCGTCCCAGCCGAGATACTGGACAAGATCAGCGTCACCATGAAGGACTTCGAGGACGCCCTCAGGGAGGTGCACCCGAGCACCATGAGGGAGATCCTCGTGGAGAGCCCCAACGTCCACTGGGACGACGTCGGCGGCCTAGAGGAGACCAAGAAGGAGCTCAGGGAGGCGATAGAGTGGCCCCTCAAGTACAGGGCCATCTTCGACCACGCCTCCGTGGAGCCCCCCAAAGGCATAATGCTCTACGGGCCGCCGGGCACAGGCAAGACCCTCGTCGCCAAGGCTGTGGCCACGGAGAGCGGCGTCAACTTCATCAGCGTAAAGGGCCCGGAGCTCCTATCCAAGTGGGTGGGGGAGTCCGAGCGCGGCGTAAGAGAGGTGTTCAGGAAGGCCCGGCAGGCGGCTCCCTGCATCATCTTCTTCGACGAGGTGGACAGCATCGTGCCGCCCCGGGGCAGGGACCTGGGCACCAACGTGACGGAGCGTGTGGTGAGCCAGATACTAACGGAGCTGGACGGCCTGGACGCGTTGAAGAACGTGGTGGTCATCGCGGCCACCAACCGCCCCGACATGGTGGACCCTGCGCTCATGCGGCCCGGCAGGATAGACAGGATGCTGCACATACCCAACCCGGACCTCGACGCTAGGAAGGAGATAATCAGGATACACACCCGGGGCAAGCCCCTCGCCGACGACGTGGACATAGACGAGCTGGCAGAGCAGATGGAGAACTACAGCGGAGCGGACATAGCCGCCGTCTGCGGCGCGGCCAGCATGGCAGCCATCAACGAGCACCTATCCAAGTACAGCGACCCCAAGATGGCCGAGGAGCACAAGGACGAACTGAAGGTGACCATGGCAAACTTCGACGAGGCGTTCCAGAAGGTCAAGACCAGCAGCTACCAGAAGGCTACCATCTACTGGGACAGCCAGAGGAACGCCCCCTCCACCAACGTGATCTAATTTTTTTTAATTCCCTCTAGGCGAGGAACAGTATCAGCAGCACGGACACTATGCCAGTGAGGTAGACACCGTCGAACGTGCCGGCGCCCCCGATGCTCACCACTGGGCCGACGCCCGCTATTTTATTATGGTTCATGAGGTCGGCTCCTATCAAAGCGCCGAGAGTGCCGCCGACGTACGCGATCTGGGCGGGGCACGTAGCCGGGCTGGGATGGTTGATGAGCATGACGACGAACGCCGTCATGGTGGGCGGCCCCCAGGCGGGGGTGGTTATCCCGAGTCCCTCGACGATCTGGGCGCTCTGGTGGGTGCTCAGGGTCACCACCACAAGCACCGCCAGGGCCTTCAGGTACGTCATCAAAGGGCCTGGTGAACAGGCGGGTATGGAGAACACCAGGAGGTAAAGCGATATCAAGACGGGTATGATGCCTCCGCCCAAGTTTATCGTGACCAGGGTCTGTCTGGGCCCGCGTCCACCTCGGGGGCCATCCACGTGACGCCGAAGGCGTCCACCTCCTCCTTGTATGCGACGGGCTGTTCGGGCTCCAGGACGACGAGCGGCAGGTTCACGTAGCTTCCTGTTAGGCTCAGAAGGACCACGGCCCAGAAATACTCCTGGGGGATGCCCAGGGTCTGGACCATGAGGCCCGGAAGAAGCTGAGGAACCACGAGGCGACCGTGAAGAGGACGAAGAAGAGGAACGCCCTGTAGAGCAGGTTGAAGGGCTTGTAGATGAGGCCCTTGATGTTCCTCACCATGTCAACTAATAGGCGGCTGTGTCGGATAAAACATCCCAAGCGATGATATAAGACGGGGTCTACTCGACGGGGTTGAACCTGTCCATTATCTTGCCCTGGAAATAGTCGGCGATCCTGAGGCACTTCTCACGCTCCTCCGGGGTGCTGGGGACCTCCATGTCCAGGACGTCGAGGTAGGGGTAGCACCGCAGTATGACGTGAACCCTGTCATCTTTCTGCGTGGCCTTGAGCTCCACGGCGTACCGGTTCCTCTGTACGTAGCCGATGAACAGGTTCATCATGGTCGCCACCAGCTGGGAGACCCTCTTGGCGTCAGCCCCTATCAACGTGAAGCCGTCGTCCGCGTCCTCGCTGTGGACCAATGTGAACCCCGCTACTTCAAGCGCCTCTAGAAACGATGCTCTCAGATCATCAGCTTCGCCGTGCAGCACGAAAGACCGGCTGACCATGGTATTACCTAATATGACCGTATAGATACTTATCTTTGATTCAAGATGGTTGTAATAGACGGACACACCCACTTCTCGGGCCCCGGGATGGGGCTGCCGCCCAACACGGTGGAGGAGTTCACGTCGATAATGGACATGAACGGCATCGACGCCGTGGTCACGTGCGCGCCCTACTCCGCCATAGGGCAGGACAGGACCTACGACGAGGTCAACCGATTCCTCGTGGAGTCGATGGAGGAGGCGAAGGGAAGGATAATCGGGTTCCTAAGAGTCAACCCCCACCTGCAGGACTACGCCCTCAAGAGCATAAAGAATGGCGTCAAGCAGGGCTTCATGGGCATCAAGTTCCACCCACGGAACGAGGCTTTCGCCGTCAACAACGAGGAGCTGGTGTTCCCCATAGCCGAGCTCGCCGCTAAGCTCGGCATGCCTATACTG
>CAZBUI010000123.1:0-6478 GCA_964495055.1 uncultured Candidatus Bathyarchaeia archaeon
AGAAAGGCTTCCTCCTCGGCTACCAGTCACTGTTCCTGGTGGACATCGAGGGCTTCCCCTTGGGCCACGTGGAGGCGCCTCTGAACGTGAACGAGAAGCAGCTGGTCGAGGAGCTGCTGACCCGGGTGCTGGGCGAGTGCATCGAGGTGGAGCTCCTCGCCGCGGACAGCCAGTTCGAGTCCCAGGCGGTGTTCGAGCTCCTAGAGTCCCTCAGGATGAGCCACATCATCGCCTGGAGGCGTCTCAAACGCAGAGTCAATCCTCCTGATGTACTCACTGTGAAGGACCGCATCGACGTGGAGGGCCCGGAGTGGATGAGGACGGTGTACAAGCGGCTGCGGGCTGTGGTGGAGGGGTTCAACGGGCGGGCGAAGAGCCGTCTGGCTCTTCAGCGGCTTACCTGGCAGGGGCTGGATAATGCCGGGATTCACGTCGGTCTGGTGTTGATGGTGGTGTACGCTGTCTGCATAGCGGCTTACGGCATCGGGAGGCCGGAGCTTCGGCAGAGCGTGGCCTTCTTCGCGTGAGTGTGTGGGGGTGGATGGGGGCGGGTTGGTTAGAGGATGCCCTGCTTCTATTGGGTCGGGGAGGCCTTGTGGGGCGTGGGTTTTCGTCTGTTGACTACAGTCGTATGAGTCTTGAGTTGGATTCCCTTGGGAGTGGGAGCAGTGGCCTAGCTGAAAAATATCTCATTGGTTTAAAAACTCATAATTATTGAATCCGCCTGATCGTGCCGTAGCCCTCCCACCCAGAAGAGACTAGGAACGCCACTATGTTGGCTATAGGGGCCACGGTTATCCAGCCCAGGTAGACGCTGAACGGCAGGTGGTAGTATATCCGCTGTTCCCTGGACGCCTGCGCCCTGCCTATATCCAGCCTGAGGTAGATCAATATCAGCGAGGCCAGGAGCCCGAACATGGGCAGCAGGCTCAGCGCGACCAGCCTCCAGTGCCAGAGGAATATCCAGACGATGTTGAAGACGTTTCTCGCGATGAACAGCCAACTGATCTTCCTCAGGGTCTCGGCGTCGTCTAGGCCGCGCCTCAGCTGACGAACTGTGAACCCCAAGAGAAGCAGGTAGATGACGCCCCATATGCCGAAGACGTAGCCCGCGGGGACGAAGTAGTTGGGGTAGCTGTCGGACAGCTCGGCGGTGGTCACGCCGTTGAGCGGCAGGATGTTGGCCAGGGCGTTGACGACGACCACGGCCGCGAAGCTCAGTGCGTTGCCTATCTGCAGGGCCCTGACGTCCGATGTTTCTTCCATGTTTACCCGTCGGGAACGAGCCCAGATAAGGCGTTTGGGGTTAAACATGAAATATCTATGCAACCTTGCATGGCTGTTTAACAAAAACATTAAAACTGCCCCCAGTTCATGATAGATAATGACCCCCGGGGAACAGCCTGACGGCATAGCCATACTCGACTTCGGCGGCCAGTACTGCCACCTCATCGCCCGCAGGGTCCGAGAGATGAAAGTATACAGCGAGATCCTGCCCAGCGACGCGACGAGGGCCGAGGTGGAGGCCCTGGGCTCAGCAATGAACCTGAGGGGGGTTATCTTCTCAGGGAGCCCCAGCAGCGTGAAGGCAGAGGACGCTCTGGCCCTCGACCCAGATATAATTGATATGGGGGTCCCAGTCCTCGGGCTCTGCTACGGGCTGCAACTCCTGGCGGACATATACGGCGGGGAGCTGGCGAAGGCCAGGGAGTACGGTGCAACCTATGCCTACATCGATGAGCCCGCCGGGGTGCTGGAGGGGCTGGATGCATGTGAGCGGGTCTGGATGAGCCATGGAGACACGGTCTTCAAGGCGCCTGAGGGCTTCAGGGTCGTGGCGCACACCGACAGGGCGCCGATCGCCGCCATGAAGCACGTGGAGAAGCCCATCTGGGGGCTCCAGTGGCACCCCGAGGTAGTCCACACGGAGCACGGGGGGCTGATGCTCAGAAACTTTGTTTTCAGGGTCTGCGGCTGTGAGCCCAACTGGAGGCCGCTGGACAGGGTTGACGAGGCGATCAAAGCTATTGAGGCTGCGGTGGGGGGCGGGAGGGCAATCATCGCCTTGAGCGGGGGCGTGGACTCCAGCGTGGCCGCGGCGCTGGCGGGAAAGGCCCTCGGCGGGAGCCTGCTGGCCGTCCACGTGGACCACGGCCTCATGCGGGCGAACGAGTCCGCTGAAGTGGAGGCCGCCTTCAAGGACATGGGCCTCAACCTAGTTGTGCTGGACGCCCGAGACAGGTTCCTCCGGAGGCTTGAGGGCGTGGTTGACCCCGAGGAGAAGCGCAAGATCATCGGCGAGGAGTTCATCAGGGTCTTCGAGGAAGAGGCGCGAAGATTCGGGGCCGAGTACCTGATACAGGGCACGATATACCCTGACAGGATCGAGTCAGGGCTGACCCGGGACAGCGACACCATAAAGACCCACCACAACGTGGGCGGGCTGCCCCTCCAGATGATGTTCAAGGAGGTCATCGAGCCTCTCGGGGAGCTGTACAAGGACGAGGTCAGGGGGCTGGGAGAGCGGCTGGGGCTCCCAAGGGAGCTCGTGTGGAGGCAGCCCTTCCCAGGGCCGGGCCTAGCCGTCAGGATAATAGGCCCCGTGACGGGGGCAAAGCTGGACGCCCTCAGGAAGGCGGATGCCATAGTATGCGAGGAGGTGGAGGCCCACCCCTTCAGGGAACGGCTCTGGCAGTACTTCGCCGTGATGACCAACACCAAGACCACGGGGGTCAAGGGCGACGAGAGGGCTTACGGGTGGACCATGGCGATCAGGATGGTGGAGAGCGTGGACGCGATGACCGCCAGCTTCAGCGAGGCGCCCTGGGAGGTCCTTGAGCGCATCAGCAACAGGATCGGTAACGAGGTGCCCGGCGTCACCAGGGTGGTCTACGACGTAACCCATAAACCCCCCGGCACCATAGAGTGGGAGTGATGAAGGGATTCACCTACCCGGAGGGGGGGCCGCTGGCGGACCTCCTCGTAGAGGCAACAGGCTCCACCCTCGGAGAGGCTTTCGCCAACATGGCATTCGGCATGTTCAACGCCATGACCCCCATCGGGGGCATAGCCGAGGAGGAGGAGTTCACCCTGGAGGCGGAGGGGAGGGACATGGAGAGCCTGCTGTTCAACCTCATGGACGAGTTCCTCTACCTGAACGACGTCGAGTTCCTGGTTCCGAGAAGGATAGAGATAATGGTCGATGAGGAGAGCTTCACCGCCGAGGCCAGATGCATAGGCGAGAGGTTCAGCAGAGAGACCCACGAGGTGGGCATCGCCGTCAAGGCCGCCACGTTTCACATGATGGAGATAAGAAAGGAGAAAGACGGCTGGCGGGTCCGGATGGTGTTCGACACCTAGGGAATTTGTATCTTCCGGTTACTCGGTTTTCCCATGTTTCTCGTCTTTCGGCAACCATGCGTATTCATTGTCATGATCGAAGCCTTCGAGCTGGTTCATGCCGACGTCGTCTCTAGAAGAAGTATGTCTTAGGCTTTCTTAGACTTGGTTTTGAGGGGGCAGCTGGCTCCTCCCTCGCAGAACCTTTCTGCGTGGAGTTCAACCGATCTCAATATCGGGTCGAGGGTATCGTGGTTGAGGCTGTATACCCTGTGCTTTCCTTCTCTCCTAACGCGCACCAGCTTGCACCTGACTAGGGGCCGCAGGTTGTGGCTAACCATGCTCTGTTCCTGGCCTAGCACTTCCACGAGCTCCGATACGTTCATGGGTCCGACGTCGAGTTTCTCGATTATGGCGAGCCGCATCGGGTTGGCGAGGGTGGAAAAGAAGCCGTAGCAGAGGTCTGATAGCCCCTTCTTCACGTCAGACACCTTATCTGAAACAATGTTCATATGAAGATTGTTGCATAAAAGCATGGGGGTGATACCTACCCAAAAGGGTCCTACGTTAGCTTCTATAGGGGCAGTTACCGGCGGCCTTACAGTATTTATTCTCGTGTTCCTCGACGATGCCGAAGATCGAGTTCACGGTATCGTCGTTCAGAGAGACGTATTTCTCCTTGCCTCGCCGCTCTGAGAACACGAAGCTGCACTGCTCGAGTATCTTCAAGTTGTGGCTGACCATGCTCTGCTCCTGCCCGATCTCCGAAGCTAGCCCGGTTACGTTCATCTCGCCTTGAGAAAGCTTCTCTAGGATCGCCAACCTAGTTGGGTTCGCCAATGTAGAGAAGAACCCGTAACATATCTCGCTTAAATCTCTTTTCATATCCGAACCCCTTACACGCGGGTTTAATCATCGTACTATATTTCAAGCGTATATAAGTAAAATGGTGTTAAAAATATATGAAAAATGGGTCTAGATGTCTAACTTGTTCATGCTGCCGTCGATTACCTTCAGGCCGTTCATGTAGGGCTGCAGCGCCTCAGGCACCCTCACCGTGCCGTCCTCCCGCTGGTACTGCTCTATGACGGCGATCATGGTGCGGCTTGTCGCCATGGCCGTGTTGTTCAGGGTGTGGACGAAGCCCTCTGGGGGCGCCCCCTCCTTGAGGCGGTACTTCACGTTTAGGCGTCGCGCCTGGTAGTCGGTGCAGTTGCTGTTGCTCCCGATCTCCCGGAACTCGCCGTCCGCCATCCACACCTCGGTGTCGTACTTCTTGGCCGCGATGATCCCTATGTCGCCCGTGCAGACGTTGACGACCCTGTAGTGGAGCCCCAGTCCCTGGTAGAGTTCCTCGCAGTTTCTCTGAAGCTCCTCGTGTAGCTCCCAGCTCTGCTCTGGCAGGGAGAAGATGAACTGCTCGACTTTGTGGAACTGGTGCACCCTGAATAGGCCTTTGGTGTACTTGCCGTGGGCGCCCACCTCCCTCCTGAAGCAGGGGCTTACCCCGCAGAGCCTGATGGGCAAGCTCTCGGCGAGAAGCGTCTCGTCCTGTAGCATGGCCGCCATGGCGTGCTCGCTGGTGGCTATGAGGTAGAGGTCCTCGTCCTCAACCTTGTACATTACGCTCTCGAAGTCGGCGAGGTCGGTGACCCCCTCGTAAGCGGCGCGCCTGATCATGTACGGGGGCACGATGAGGGTGTAGCCCTTCTCGATGAGGCGATTGACCGCGTAACGCTGGATCCCCTGGTCCAGGAGCGCCAGCTCGTTCCTGAGGTAGTAGAACCCGGAGCCGGCTGCCTTGGCGCCCCGCTCGAAGTCGCCGATCCCCAGCGCGGTGACTATCTCCGCGTGGCTCTTGGGCTGGAAGCTGAACTCTGGTTGTTTGCCCCACCGTTTGACCTCGACGTTATCGTGTTCGTCCTCGCCGTAGGGCACTGACTCGTGGAGCATGTTGGGCAGCCGCATCAATCCGTCGCGGAGCCGCTCCTGGCTCTCGCTCATCTGAGACTCTAGCACGCGGAGCTGTGAGGGTATCTCCGACGCCTCCTTCTTGAGGCTGGAGGCGTCTCCTCCCTCCTTCAGTGTTTTACCGATCTCGCTGGATATCTGGTTCCTCCTCCGGCGTAGATCGTTGACTCTCTGCGTGAGCTCCCGCCACTTTCTGTCCGTCTCTATGACGTGGTCTAGGAGCTCCAGCTTCTCGGGGTCCTTTCTTCTGGCTAGGTTCTCCCGCACCTTCTCGGGGTGTTCTCTGATGAGCTTTATATCCTGCATCCTAAGCCCACGCAACCATGGTGTACGCCTTGCCCTCTTTTAGAAGTTGTGTGTTAGCGGGCACCCAATATGACGCCGCTAAAATAGCGTTCCTCGTATCCGTTTAGGGCAGTTCAGATTACGTATCGTAGTTTGCAGCGCTATCCATCCACTTTCACCCGGCCCCGATGCTCAAAACGGTGCGTCCCGTTTAAAAACCGTTCACGTACCTAGGTTTCGGTGAATATCTTGTCGACATACGAGGTCGGTGCCTTCGAGGCTCTGGAATGGGCGTGGAACCTGTTGAGGGTGAATGACGGCGTGAACATCGAGGACGCTGCAAAGCACATCCAGGATATGTTGATGACGCTTAGCAACGGTATACCGGTCAACTTCCAGCAGAGGGCGAACGCCCTCAGAACGGTGCCCCAGTAGTTAATCCCTTAAGCGGGCGGATTTCATTCTATCTGAAACACTTTGACAGCGTATAAGGTATTCACCGGAGCCACCCTAATAGACGGGACGGGCGCCAAGCCAATAGAGGATGCATCCATAATAGTCGAGGATGAAAAGATCAAGGAGGTTGGGAAGGCGCTCGACGTGCCTAGGGGCGCCGAGGTGATCGACGTCGCAGGGAGAACCTTGATGCCTGGGCTCATCGACAGCCATGTGCATCTATGTAGCAACGGCGACCCCGACATCATGAGGATGATCCACTACCCCATGGGTATGCTTCAGCTGTTCGGGTACAGGAACGCGCTGAACGAGCTGGAGGCGGGCTTCACCACCGTCCGCGACATGGGGGCGCCCCACGGGTTCGCCCTCAGCCTCAGGCAGGCAGTGGAGGCCAGGGTCGTCAGGGGCCCCCGGGTGGTGGCGGCGG
>CAZBUI010000124.1:0-6326 GCA_964495055.1 uncultured Candidatus Bathyarchaeia archaeon
TCCGGGTGGCGCCCTCGTGGTCGTCCTTGTGGGCCCAGCTACACTGCTCCCTTATATTCACCATCTCGAGGAACGCGGGGTTGACCCCCTTCTCCTCCAGGTTGCTGAGGAACGTGGTCCTGTGCATCTTGGGGGTGCAACAGGCCAGAACCACCCTGTCCAGCCCATGCTCCTCGACGGCCTGCTTTATGGCGTCCACGCTGGGCTTGCTGCACAGGTACCGCTCCACCTTCACGTAGGCGGCCTCGTCCTTCACGGCGTCGGCGACCTCCTGGGTCTCCACGACGTCGCCTATGTTGCCGCCGCACTCGCAGACCCAGACGCCTATCTTCTCGTCAGACATTTTCTTTTCCTTATAGTATTTTGAGCTGGTGCTCTAGCGTCTTCTCGCCGCGGTACTCGGGGAGAAGTATCGGTGACTTTCTCTCGGTCTCAACGCCTTCCTGCTTAAGCAACTTCTCGTAGCGGTCGATGTGATCCAGGTTTAGTTTACCTATCTTCGCCGTCTTGGCTCTCTCCGCGGCAGCTTTACCGGCTCTTCTCCCGAAAACGTAGAGGTCCAGCTGGCTGTTGCCCATGAGCCGGTTCTTGCCGTGGACGCCGCCGCAGACCTCGCCAGCGGCGTAGAGACCGGGCACGCTGGTCTCGCACCTGACGTTGATCTCGACTCCCCCGTTCTGGTAGTGGAGGGTAGGGAAGACGAGCATGGGCTCCTTCCTTATGTCTATGCCGAACTTGTTGTAGTTCCTGAACATGGCGGCGAACTCGCGTTCGATGGTCCCCTCGCCGTTGATTATCTCGATGAGAGGGGTGTCGAGCCACACGCCCTTCACCCCTGACGGGGTGGTGATGCCTTTTTCTCTGCCGTAGCACTCGCGTATCAGGGCGGAAGCCTCCACGTCGCGGGTTTCCAGCTGGTAGACGAAGAGCTCGCCGTCGACGTTGACGGGCTGGGCGCCCCTCGCCCTGAGCTTCTCGGTGCAGAGCTGGCCGACTATCTGCTCCGGGTACGCCGAGCCCGTGGGGTGGAACTGGGTGCTGTCCAGGTGGACCAGGTTAGCTCCTGCCCGGTAAGCCATGACTATGCCGTCCCCGGTGGCGCCGTAGTGGTTGGTGGTTTCGAATCCCTGTATGTGCAGCCTCCCGAAGCCCCCCGTCGCCAGAATTGTAGACTTGGCTCTGGCTATCTTGTACTCGTCGCTGTCCATGTCGTACAGGACGGCTCCAGCCACCTGGCCCATGTCGTCCATCACGAACTCGACAGCGCAGGTGAACTCGACGTAGCCTATCTCCCTGTTGATGACCTCGTCCACGAGGACCCGCGTGATCTCCAGGCCGGTGTAGTCCTTGCAGCTGTGCATCCTTCTTCTGCAGGTTCCGCCGCCGGCGGCCAGCTGCATGGTCCCGTCCTCCAGCTTGTCGTAGAGGACGCCCAGCTCCTCGTGCCACTTTATGACGCCTGGGCCGTCCTTCACCATGGCCTCGACCAGCTCAGGCTTGTTGTAGTAGTGGCCGCCGCCGATTATGTCTAGGTAGTGCAGTATGGGGCTGTCGTTGGGGTGATCGGCCGCCTGAATCCCGCCCTGGCTCATCTTGCTGTTGGCGTCGCCCAGCCTCAGCTTCTGGACTATGAGTATTTTATCTGGCGCGATCCCGTTCTCTTCAGCCAGTAGAGCCGCACTGAGCCCGGCCCCGCCGGCCCCGATCACCATCACGTCCACGTCGTAGTCGATCTCGCTCAAATCGATCTCATCGGGCTTTATCGTGCTGTGGGCTTCCAGGATGTCCGCCACCTCGTGGGGCATGAACTCGCCCTTGCTCGGGCCTATTCTGAGCTCGCGTTTCTGGTCCATCTTCCAGTCAGGATGGAACTCCTCCAGCACCCGCTGCCTCTCCTCAGCTGTCATGGGAGTGAAGCTCTTGCCCACCCTGCTGGCCCTCGTCGCCTCGACCTTCCTGATGCTCTCCTGCATGTAGTCGAGGTAGCCGCTCACGTCTCCGCTCATCTCAGATCAATCTCCCTGTTGTTGTAGAGCTCTGAGAGCTCCTCCTTCGAGGCTTTCATCAGCTTGGTGATCTCCTCGTCGTACTTTCCCTCCTCGACCTCTTCCACCCTATCCAACACGTGCTGGCTCGGCCCGTCATTGTACTTGGCGTACAGCCTCCTGGCGAGCTGACCCACGTTGTAGGGAACTATCTCCGCCGGGCACCTCACGGCGCACAGTCCACAGCTTATGCAGTCGAAGCTGAGCTTTGCCGCCTGCTTTATGTCACCTCGGAGGCTGGCCTGCACGTAGTCCATCACCATGATGTCCTGTGGGCACGCCTTGGTGCACGTGTTGCAGGCGAGGCACCTGCTGAGCTCAGGGTAGTACTCCAGCATGGTGTTGGCGTCGGGCCTCAGCTCGTCGAGGTCGTAGGTCGTCTTCTCGGCGGGGCTGAAGGGTATCTGGGCTATGTACATGCCGTCCTCGACGATCTTCTGGCACGCGAGGGCTCCCTCCAGCTTGTAGCTTCCCTTCTTCCTGTAGATGGTCGCGCAGGCTCCGCAGAAGCCGCCTCTGCAACCTGCTCCCCTCGTGAACTGGTGTCCGGCGTACTCCATAGCCTTCATTATCGTCAGGTCGCCAGGCACCTCGTGTTTCTTGCCCATCACGTAGATGGTCACATACTCGGCGTTACTCTCCAACATCTATTCCTCCAGCAGACCCTTCTCTCTGAGCAGGGGCCTCGGGTCGGGCGTGTTGCCCGTGAAAGCCGCGGCCTCCTCCCCCAGCCCGAAGGCCAAAGCCATGAGCTGGGTGAAGTAGACCACGGGTATCGAGTTAAAAACAGGGTGTTTCTTCTCGACCTCGGACTGCATCGGGCCGAGGTTGTACTCGCAAAGGGGGCACGCCGTTATCAGCATCTCGGCGCCCTCTTCCTCTGCTTTGTTGAGTATCTTGTACGCTAGGTCCGCGACGACTTCCTTCATGTGGACGGTGTTGTAGCTACCGCAACACTTCTGGCTGTACGCGAAGCCCACAGGCTCGGCGCCCAGCGCCTCCAACAGGTCCTCCATTACGGTAGGGTTGTCCGTGTCGTCGATCCCCGTGCCTCTGGGGCGGAGCAGGAGGCAGCCATAGTACGGAGCCACCTTCAGGCCTGTCAGGGGCTTCACCACGGCCTCCTTGACCTTGTCCCAGCCCATCTCCCGCAGGGTCTCCATGTAGTGGACCACCTCAACGTTGCCGCTGTACTCTCTTTCCTCCTTGTACATGTTGTCGCGGATCTTCTTCTTCCGGTCGCTGTCCGTGTTGAATACCGTGTTGCTACGCTTCAGCGTGTTGTAGCACATGGCGCAGAGGGTCACGACCTGCCTAGAGTCCACCTCACCCGCGTCTCTGAGCTCCTCCACCCTCAGGAGGTTCCGCACAGGGGCCAGGTGGTGCATCACGTCGTCCGTGGACAGCGAGTGGACTGTGCCGCAGCAGTTCCACCTCTCAGGCTCCACCAGCTCTATCCCCAGCTTCCCGGCTGTAGCCAACGCAGAGTCCTCAAAGTTCTTGGCTTTCGTCTTCAGCGTGCACCCGGGGTAGTACGCGAGTCTTGTCATGCGGTAAGCTTCCTCTGGTTAGACACTATGGCTATCTGGGGCAGGTCTCTGAGCTCCTCTGGGCTCAGCTCGTCGAGGCTCACCCTGTTATACTTCCTGCGTAGAACGAGCTGCCTCAGAGCTTCCATAACGTTGGCTATGTCTATCCCGCGGGGGCACCTTACCTCGCAGTTGAAGCACGTGGTGCAGACCCATATGGTGCTGGATTCTAGGGCTTCCTCGAGGCCCAGCTGCACCATTCGTATTATCTTGCTTGGCAGAAGGTCCATCTCCTCTGTCATGGGGCACCCGGAGCTGCAGGCGCCGCACTGGAAGCAGAGGTCAACGTTTTCTCCGCTCAGCTCCGTCACCCTTTCCTTGAACTGTTTGTTGTCGGGATCCATGCGGAGAATTAGCTTCGACCTAGGGTACGACATCCCTAAGCATTTTCGTTGGCGGATTTTATGCTTTTCGAGGATCGTTAGCCGCTGAAACGAGTCGATTATATTGGTTGTATGTTGGATTACAACCAAAAATGTTTTATTATTATATTGGCTCTTCCTCTGAGGCATGATGGAATACCAACATCCAATCCATAGCATATTGGTAGTTTATTGGTTGGTAGCCGGGGTGGTTAAATCAAAATGTCTCTAGTATACGTACTGGTTGGTCTAATCTGCGGATTCGTGGACAGCACCCTCGGAATGGGTTTCGGGGTGACCTCTTCCACCGTACTAATAACCTTCGGGATAGCACCAGCCGTCGCCAGCGCATCGGTCCACGCCGCCGAGGCGGTGGTAGACCTTTTCTCAGCGGTGATACACCACAAGCTGGGGAACGTGGACAAGGAGATCTGGCTCAGAATGGCTGTACCCGGGGTTCTCTCCGCGGTGCTCGGCGCCTCCGTCCTCAGCTGGATGAGCCTGGCCTCGGCCAAACCGGTGGTCAGAATAATATTGATTCTTATGGGGGGCATCGTGCTGTACCGTCACGCCGTAAACTACCGCATAAGGAAAGTGAAGCTCACGGACCGGGAGGCGATGGCGCTGGGTTTCGTGGCAGGTTTTCTCGACGTGCTGGGAGGCGGCGGCTGGGGGCCTATAGGGACACCCAGCCTCATACTGTCCGGTTCGGACCCGAAGAAGGCCGTCGGCACCATAGAGTTCACGGAGCCCTTCGTCTCGTTGGCGGCGGTGTTGACCTTCGGCTTCACCATAGGCTTCGAGGAGTTCATGTGGAACCTGACGATACCCATGATAATAGGGGGCTTGATACTCACCCCCGTTTCAGGCTACCTTGTCGCCAAGATACCGAGGAAGTGGCTGGGCATCCTCATCGGAGTCTGGCTCATCGCCCTCAACCTGTACGGGCTGCTGTGCTGATTCCCTGCATGATAAGCCTAAAAAACGGCAACCGCCACTATTATTAAGGCATAGTTATGGAGCATCATCTCAAGACACCGGTCCCAGAGGCGGATGTTAGAAAACTCCGTGTGGGAGACCTCATGTACGTGACTGGCACCGTGGTGACGGCGAGGGACGAGGCTCACCTAAAGGCGTTGGAGCTACACGAGAAAGGCGAGGCCCCGCCGGTGGAGTTCAAGGGGAACGGGGTTTTCCACTGTGGACCCATAATGAAGAAGGATGAGGGCGGCGAGTGGCGTGTCGTCGCCGCCGGGCCTACGACGAGCGCACGCATGGAGATCTTCCAGGACGAGTTCATCGAGGCGTACCGCCCAGCCGTGATAATCGGCAAGGGGGGTATGGGCGAGCGCACATCCAAGGCGTGCCAGGAGTATGGCTGCGTCTACGGCGCCTTCACGGGCGGAGCCGCCCTGCTGGCGGCGAGGGGGATAAATAAGGTGAGGGACGTTTTCTGGCTGGAGGAGCTGGGTATGCCGGAGTGTCTTTGGGTGTACGACGTAGAGGACTTCGGCCCGATGATCGTCACCATAGACGCTCACGGCGGGAACCTCACAGCGGACGTGGGGGCCAAGATCGCGGAGAGGCGGGACCAGCTGATCGAGGGGATGGAGGGTTAGCGATGATCGAGAAGGTAGTCGGGGACACGGCCGTGGAGCTTCTCAGGATAGCGGCGACCGAGCTCCCCATGGAGTACGTGGAGGAGATGGACCGCCTCATGGGGGAGACGGAGGGATCCGTCGGACGGTCCCAGATGGCCAACATACTTGAGAACGTGAGCATCGCGCGGGAGGAAAGCAGGCCCATGTGCCAGGACACGGGGATCGTGGCCTTCATGGCCAAGGTGGGCGACGGCTTCCCCCTGCGGTCACGGCTCAAGGAGGTGCTGGTGGAGGCCACCAAGAGGGCCACCGAGGAGGTGCCTCTGCGCCCCAACGCGGTGGACATGTTCAAGGGAAACACGGGGGACAACGTTGGCCTCAACGGCTGCGTCCCGTTGATATACATAGACATGGTGCCGGGGGACGAGCTGGAGCTGGTCGCCATGCCCAAGGGCGGGGGGAGCAGCAACGTGGCGGCCCACAGGATGCTTAAGCCGGGCCTCGGCCTCAAGGGCGTCAAGCAGTTCGTGGTTGAGGCGGTGGCCCAGGCGGGTAGCCTTGGGTGCCCGCCCTACTTCGTGGGCGTCGGCGTCGGCGGCGGCGAGGATGCGTGCATGAAGCTGGCCAAGAACGCGCTACTCCGGCCCTTCAAGGTGAGGAGCAGCGACCCCAAGGTGGCTGAGATCGAGGAGGAGCTGTTGGAGAAGCTGAACATTCTCGGGATAGGGG
>CAZBUI010000125.1:0-6276 GCA_964495055.1 uncultured Candidatus Bathyarchaeia archaeon
TGAAGCTCAGCCTGGCCCCGATATCACCTTTCCCGCGTGATATCTCGTGGGACATGGACGAGAAGGGGGGCCGGCGGGCATATAAGTGTCAATGTGTCGTTTGACACTACAGAGCCGGGTGTGTGGTGGCTTGTGGCCGCCCGGCTCGTGGGGCAGGGTGCCGCGTCCCGCCCCAGAACCATGAAATACGTAGATAGCCGTTATCTTCAACGGATGATTATGCCTTTCAAGGATTTGATCGTTGAACGGGAGGGCAGGAGGCTCCTGGTCAAGATAAACAGGCCGAAGGTGCTCAACGCGCTCCGGGGGGAGACCTTCCTGGAGCTGGAGGAGGCGGCGAGGATGCTGGAGGACTCCGAGGCCGGGGTCATGATAATAACCGGGGCGGGGGGCAAGGCTTTCTCGGCGGGGGGCGACATAAACGCCCTCGCCTTGATGGGGCCGGGCGACGCGGCCCGCTTCACCGCCATGACCCACAGAGTCCTGGACAGGCTGGAGGGGGTCTCCAAGCCCGTAATAGCGGCGGTGAACGGCTACGCCCTGGGGGCCGGGTGCGACCTCGTCGCCGCGTGTGACCTGGCGGTGGCGTCCGAGAGGGCCAGGTTCGGGGAGCCCATGGCGGGGCTGGGGATCACCACCCCGTTCGGCGGCTCCCAGAGGCTTCCCAGAATCGTCGGGTCCAAGAGGGCGAAAGAGCTGTTCTTCACGGGGGACATCATAGACGCCGTGGAGGCGCACAGGATCGGCCTCGTGAACACTGTCGTCGAGCACGAAGAGCTGCTGCCTGAGGCGAGGCGGCTGGCCGACAGGGTGCTTGAGCGGGCGCCCCTGGCCGTGGGTTGCTTCAAGCGGCTCATCAACCACAGCGTCTACGGAGGCCTGGCCGAGGGCGACGAGCTTGAGCAAGAGATGTTCGCGCGGTGCTTCGAGACCATGGACAAGGCCGAGGGGGTGGCCGCGTTCCTAGAGAAAAGGAAGCCCGTGTTCAAAGGCAGGTAAGTTCATTACGAGGTGGCAGCCTCAACGAAGCTTCAGCTTAACATGCGTGATGCCACCTTAGAGGGTACAGTGGCGCTGCCTTGAGGAAGAGGCTTCACTGAATAATGGTTTGGAGTATTTGGAGTATGTTTTCCTCCTTCGCTTTCTGCTTGACCTTTTCGGTATCGATTTGAGTTTACTCCGGTATCGACTGCATGTCCTCCTTGTCCTTGGCTGTCTTAGCCGAGTCTGCGGTTGCCTTTATCATCCTCAGCTTGGCCAGTAGGAGGGACTCCGGTGCCTGTATGTAGGTTGGCCGGCCCAGTATCGTGCATGGCGTCTTCTCAAGTTGCTCCAATGTCAGGATGAGGTCTACCGTGTAGGGGGAAAGGGTGTCTTGGAGGGTGACTATGTTGCACCCTGTTTCCAGCGTGTCCCTGAGCCTCTGTTCGTTCACCTGCAGCCGTGTCTCTCGCAAGGGTGTACGAGTTTTCCTTGGTCGGTGCCTCGTAGAGAGACTATGATGTCTATGTCCATGGTGGTTCTGAGTCCCGTAGTAGCTTGCGGCCAGCGCCCCCGTGAACATGTATTCTTGCTGGGTCTGGTTGAGCTGAGTTATGAGGCGTCTCACCAGGCCTTGGAAGGTGCCCAGTTAGGGTCTCCTCTCCTGATTCGTCTGCGCAACTCGGCGGCTACCTCCCCCTCGGTCATGCCGGGGTTTTGCGCCCTTATCCCCTCGGCGCATATCGCTGTGACCGCCTCGGTCATCTCCATCGCGAGCCTAATTTTTTCTTCGGGAGACAGCCAGAGCTTCTTCAACTAGCCTCAAGCTGTTTCTACTGTCTTGTTGCTTTAAGTGTTGTTGAGCGTTTTTCGGGGCTCGACTTATCCGTGGTGGTTCGAGATCGCATAGGTGGCTAAAAATGTAAAGGAGTCCCTGGTCAATCTCCCGCTGCGAGCAGGTTGGTGAACTCGTTGATGTCGGGGTACCCCGTGATGCGTTTAATCTCCCGGTAGACGGTTCTTGACCTCTCTAGGCTGTGGACGAAGCTGGAGCACTCCATGAACTTTTCTTCGACGTCTCGTTCCCGCAGCGGTTTCTCGGGGGTGCCCCTCGTCGTCCTCGTAGCAGAAGTCGAAGGCTGCGGCTCTCCCGTCTAGGCTCGCCAGCAGGCACAGGAACCCCTTCCTCTTGGTCCTGGTGTCGAGTTCGTCGCGGCTGTACCAGAGCTCCTGCCTGAACTTCTCGTGGTCGATGGTCTGTATGACCTTCTTCAGGTCTTCGTCGAGTTCACGGTGGACCGAGATAACGCAGCGTCCCTCCAGCACCCTGCTCAGCCTGTTCTCGGCCTCTCTCAGCAGCTCGGGGAAAGGTGGGATCTTCTGCGTCATGGAGACTAAGAAAAGGTATCCCCAAACATAAAAAATGGTTCTTCGGCGTGCAACTCGATCGGGGTCTAAGGGAAAAGAGGATTCTATTTGTTCATAATTAGAAGGCTGGTGCCGCTCCATCGCTTAGTATAGTAATATGGAGAGGGGTCGCAAATAGATTCAGGAGAGATTGCTATCTATTTTGGTATCCCGCCTCTCCTTAAGGAACGGCTATGTCATCATTTATAAAGTTGCTTTTAACCCGGTTCACTCAGTTCTATGGGCTTGTATTTGGCGGTGCCGCGACGGCTTTTCTCAGCCTATGGATATTGGTTTCGTGCGGTTCGTTCATGTGATGGGTGTTGGTGTTTGGGTGGATAGTCCGTGTTTTCTTTGTCGTTGGCTGCTTGTGATGAGCTTTTTTCGGCGGTTGCACGCCGGTGGTTTAGTGAAAATATGCTGGTCTGAGTAGTAGAACTCGATAGGGAGACCAGAAATATAGTATGGGGGTGGATGGCTTGAAGACCCGGTGGTTCCCCGCTTCCTGGCCCATCGGCCTCGTTTCCAGTCCCGAGCTTGTTTTGTCTAGATCGCCTAGGGCTGCTCGCGGTGGTAGTTGATCTCTTTGAGTGCTAAGGCTACCTGCATGGCGAGGATCTCCAGAAGCTGCTGGTCGAATGCCGAGAACGCGTCGGCCACTAGGCTCTCTATGTTCAATACGGCCACCGTTTTTCCGTCCACGGCCACGGGGACGGCCAGCTCTGAGAGCGAGTCCGTGGTGCCCTTAACGAAGTCGGGGTCCTTCCTGGTGCCCGGTACGTACTGGGTCTTCCCCGTCACGGCGGCCCTTACGGTGACGCCTTTCCCGTCCAACGGAAGACTCACGGGGATCATGGGGGCGCCTCTCGTACCGAGAGGGAGAAGGGCGTCTCCCTGGACCACTTGGAACGAGGCGAAGCTGAAGCCTAGGACCTGTTCCATGATGTCCAGAGTAATCTCTTGGATTTTCTCGATGTCTTCAGCCGTGTTAAGGAGCACGGCATGATTATGCAGGGCTCGCATTAGTTCTTCTTTTTCGATCCTGTCCGTTATGTCTCTTATGAACGCGAGTTTCGCGGGCTGTCCCTTGTAGGTGATGAAGGATATCGATACTTCGAACCTTCTATCGAGCATCTCGCCGAAGCTGTACAGATAGTCGTAAATGAGAGGCCCCAGTCCCGCGTCCTCCTTCCGCGCATCTATGCCTTCGAATATCTTTCTTTCAACGGGGTCCAAGTAGTCTACCGCCGATACTCCGATGATCTCTTTTCTGTCGTTTATCTTGAACAGGTTGAGGAACGCGTCGTTGACGTACTCGATGGTGGTGTCGACGATGATGAGCATGGCGTCGCGGCTGTTTTCCACGATGTCTCTGTAGAGTTTTCGCTGCCAGTGGTTTTCCACCTCGTCCCTTATGCTCTTGGCGAGGATGTTGAAGTGGTCTATGCCTTTTTCCTTCCTGACTATGTCGTCGACTCCGCTCCGGTACGCCTGTTCCGCCAGCTCCTCGTCTCTCCAAGCGGTGTACAGGATGAAGGGGGTGTCGCAGGTTTCCTTGATCTCCTCGCAGAAGTGGAAGCCATACGTATCTGGCAGCATGTGCTCCGAGACTATGCAGTCGTAGTCGTTTGACTCCAGTTTCTCCAGGGCCGTCTTTCTGGAGGACGCTACCTCGGTTTCTATCTGGGGGTCTAGGATCTTGAGGTTTATCTTTATGAATCTCAATGCCTCACGGTCACTGCCAACTAATAATACTTTCATCTGCCCCTCATACACCCACGAGCCATCAGAGCGAGGGGACGTTATTTACATATAAATGTTATTTATTAAACTATTTTCAACTGAAAGGTTTTAAATAAAAATAATTTTAGTTGATGCTGGATGTTTTATCTTTAGATAACCAACGGGGCGTTGTAAGCTGGCGGCAAGTTATTACGCTTTCGCGAGAAAAGCGGGGTACGATATCATCTTCCAAGCAGAGGATTTTTTATCAATCATTTCTTTAAATTCAGTTGTCTTGAGGGACCCGATCCTTACCGGTGGTCTGGCTACATGGCTGAGGCCTCTCAGCTTGGCCTAGGTTCTTTTCCCGTTGGCTGACGTGCCTCACATCGTCTATACGTTGAGGAGTAAGGTTGTAGCTTATCTGAAGAGACCCGTGTTTTCGATCATTTCAGCTAGGTAGGGGTGTAGATAGTCCTCCATGGTGTTGATCCATCTGTATTCGCGGTGCTGTTCGTCTAGTTTTACTTTGTCGGTGTTTTCTTCGACTTGATGGTTGCGGTGTGTGCTTCGGGCCGCATGGGGGACATGGCTGATATCTCCTTCCACCAGCCCTTGACCTTCTGGATGTTGACACTTGTTCCTTCTTTGGTGAGAAGAGTTTGGACGGTACGCCATCAGACGATGACCTCAGCCAGTTCGACGTCCTCTGAAACTGGGAAGTCTTCGTCCTTTGATTCGAGGTAGAGTTCTATCGCTTCTCCTATGTTCTTCAGGGCCTCTTCTTTTGCGTCTCCCTCTGAGATGCAGCCCGGTAGAGAGGGGACGGAGACCGTGTATCCGTCCTTCGCCGCCGTCTCTAGAGTCACCTTGAACCTCATGTTCATCCGTATGGATGACTCTTCCTTGAAGTCAATATAAGGGCCATGAATCCGATCAATTTGGTGGTGTTCTCCGCGCCTACGTTATTTGGATCGTCTCAGCCTCGTAGTCTGTCCTGCTTTTATCCGGCTCGCAGGATCGCTCGGTCGAGCTGGTCTCTGGGGGAGAGGCTCTTCCTCTTCACCTGCGTGTGGCTTGTGTTTGACAGGGGGAGAAGACTCTTCAATTGTATGGCTCCAGTTTCTTATTTTAAGCCCGTTCCACGGGGCTTCTCTGAGCCACTCGTGGCCCCTCAGGCCCAGTATGTCGTGGTCCTCTGTGAGGAGGAGGCCTGCCTCCGCCGCCTGGGCGACTATGACGGCGTCGAAGAAGTCTATGCCTAGGGCTTTTATGATTAACGTGTTGAATCTATGGTCGTCGGCCGGCGTGTACCGGTGGAACCGGACTTTTTCGTCTTCCTGCAGAACCTTGAGGTTGTCGCCGAAGCCTGTGTGGGCGGCAGCGTAGTCCGGGTTCCTCGAGGCGAGCCTCTTTATCTTTGCCTTGGCCTCGTAGACGCTTATCTCGCTGAAGTGTATCTCGTCTACGTTGGAGAGGTATTCCTCGAAGCGTTTCAGTGTGAAGTTTTCGAGTTCTAAGTCTAGGCCGAGGAAGGGGAGCAGGTAGGTGGTGTCCAGGTGGACCCTGGCTCTATCTTTCCTTGAGGCGTTCAGAGAGATCCCTTCTGTGCTGCCTCATCTCCTCCGGGGATACGGGGGGCGCCGTCCTTTTCTTCCGTAGTAGGGAGAGGCTTGTGGGCTTGGGCTCTATTATGAGTCTGCCTTCCTCTACGTGGGCGACCGCTTTTTCTCCGGGGCGGAGGCCGGTTTTCTCGCGGATGATCTTGGTGGTGTATATCTCGCCTTTGGTGCCCACCGACAGCTCGGTTTTCTCCGACGGCATCGTTCGTCAGAGATTGAGGGATCGTCGGAGAATATAAAGAGTCCGACGGCTCCGGTTCGGCTGCGCCATCAGGTTGCCCAATATCGATGCCATGAGCTACCTGTCTTTTGCCTTCTAAGCCTCGAGGCGCCTCAGGTCTCGCCTGAGATGGTCGTCGTAGTAGGCGCAGATGCCCTGCACGACGGCTTCCTTGACGCTGGCGAGGCGCCTGTCCGTGCCAATCCTCTTCGCCGGAAGGGAGAGGGAGCTGCTGGCGGAGAGGGAGAGGAGGGCCTTCGATGTCGAGATAGAGTACCTAGAAGACTACGCATAGCCATGGAGCACTCACGAAGAGCCCCAAGA
>CAZBUI010000126.1:0-6180 GCA_964495055.1 uncultured Candidatus Bathyarchaeia archaeon
CAGGGTAGTGAACTCCACCTCGACGGTGACCGGCGGCTTCACCTTGTAAGGCTTCACGTCGGCCGACAAGGCTCTCCCAGCCGCCTCCCGTATCAATCCGCTGGTGACCTCCGGGTTCAAGCAGTCGGCTGAGTACCTGCTGATCCCCCTCTTGACCTCCACCGCTTCGAACGAGCCCAGGAGGCCCCGCATCTCGCCGATTACCTTGTCGTCCCCGGTGACCAGCGCGATGGGTACACCGAAGTGGCCGGCGAGGGCAGCCGACAGGCCGCCCTCCCCCACCGTGACGCCGTTTATCCAGAGGTTGTGCACCGTGTTGAACATCGTGTGGTTTAGCACCGCCCCGGGGGTCCCCGCCCTAGCGTGGTAGCCCACCAGGAACGCCCTGTTGAACGACTCGTCCACGCCCTCCATCATGGCGAGCTTCTTGCCCCTGAAGCCTCGGATCACACGGGCCTCGGGGTTGAGCTCGTCGAGCAGCAGGTTCCTCATGCCGTCGTGGGCCTCGTTCACGAGTATCTCCGAGGCCCCCGCCTCGATGGCGCCTTCGATGGCAGAGTTCACGTCACGGGTCAAGAGCGCTCTCGATTGCTGGTAGAACATCCTGCCCGGCACGACGTCGTCCCACGTCGTCACCCCTGAGGCTCCCTCCATGTCAACTGATATGAACACTTTCATGGCGTATACAAGAGGGTGGACAAGAGGATAAGGCTATCTTGACGCCGAATCAAAGTCACGCGTTTAGAGGAGGACCCATGATTCATGTTTATCAACCGCCGTAACAGAGTGATCAACATGGACAAACCGGCCCGGGCTTACCACTACGTCAGGTGGAGGTGGTGGGACAGGATCGATGTCGACGGGCTAGCCGAGGAGCTCTCGGAGGAGTACGAGGTGAGGGCCATCCCGGATCATGGCTGGGACCTAGAGCTCACCTACATGAAGGAGATGAGGGACAGATACCTGATCAAGTCCGACACGTTGACCGTGTTCCTCTCCATATTCAGGGTGGTCATGACGCAGAAGAAGCCCGCGCCCTTCACGGCTAAGGACGTGGAGCTCAGGGAGAGGATGCTTGAGCTGTTCCCGGAGGAGAGACCCACGTTCCTGCCTTGGCAGCTCAGCACAGAGCCCGAGTACGAGACGGTCGAGGGAACCGGGTAACCTCAATTTTCTGATTATCCAGATGCCTTTTTCATAATAAGAGACATGAAAGCTGCAGAGGGGCAGCGTTACCCGGGATAGCCGAGGAATAATATATAGAGGATTCGGATTAACCCATAAAATCCGGTTTAAGATGGGCCTTCCTTTATAAGGGCTTAAATACACTGACAACCCGAGACGAGGTTAATCAATATCCTCTATACTTTCAAGAGGCAGGTATTCTCTGGAGGTATACACAGTTTCTGGAAAAGTTTTAACACCCTTCCTCGCCGTGGCTCTGATCCTGTCCATGGCGGTTAACCTCGTACCCCAGCAGACCCTAGGCCTGCAGGGCTTTGGCGTGCACGGCATACTTGAGGACCTCTTCGGGTCAAGCAACGACGAGACACCGGAGACCAAGATAGGTAGCACAGGCACCGCCGGCGGCTCCATGTAGTTACACATAACCGGGATCGACGGCGAGGCGACGGACGCTGACCACAAAGACTGGATCGAGGTACTGTCCTACAGCTTTGGCATGGCCGACCCCGGAGCAGGAGCCACGGGCACCACACGGAGAAGAGGTGACGTGGTGCTGGAGGACATCGTCGTGGTGAAGGAGCTGGACAAGTCGAGCCCCAAGCTCATGGAGAAATGCGCCATGGGATCGGTCATGCCGTCGCTGGTGATAGACGTGTGCCGGGCGGTCGAGGGCGGCTCCTCCGCGTACTACAAGTACGAGCTGGAGAACGTCATGGTGACCAGCTTCTACAGCAGCGGGAGCACCGAGGAGTGCGTCCCCGTGGAGACGGTGACGTTTAACTTCGAGGAGATAACCGTCACATACACGGAGACCGACAGCGAGGGCAAGTCCAAGGGGAACGTGGAGTTCAACTGGAGAGTCGAGGAAGGCGAGACAAGCTAACCCCACCACATTTTTTCTTATTTTTCCATTAGCTGACTGCAGCGGATGCTAGATGTCTTCTCCCTCGTGGAGCGAGTATATCTCGTGGATGTTTCCCTCTGGGTCTGCAATGAACGCAGTACGTCGGCCCCAGGGCATGGTCTCAGGCGGCTTCACGGCCTCGGCACTCCTCTCGACGAGCATCTCGTAGAGCTCGTCCACCTCCTCCGGCGTCCCCGCCGCGAAAGCAAGCTCGAAGCGTTGCCCCCGCGCCTCGCCGCCGTAGCTCGGGTGACCCGTGTGGGTGAGCATGGTCTCTCTGTCGCAGACGGCGAAGCGGACGCCCTCCGACCTGAACTCCACGTATCTCCCCAGGTCCTCCACTGCCTCGAAGCCCATCACGCCGCCGTAGAACGCCTTCATGGCGTCCACGTCGTCCGCGAGGACCGTGACCAGCCCTATCCTCGGGTACCGCATACAGGTAAAGGGGTTGCCGGGGCAAATAACGTTGCCTAGATATCCCTGGACCGCTCCACGCCCCAGTCCAGACCTATGCGCCTCATGAGGCTGCCCGTGGCCCGCGCCCCCTCCTCGCTCCCCACGCAGAGAAGCGTGGCGTGGTACGTGCCGTCGCCGCCGCGCTCCACCGTCAACGTGTTCCTCGTGTATATGTCCGACATGGTGGCGTTGATCGTCCCGTAGCTGAAGGTGATTATCCAGCCCCGGGGCTCAGAGTTCTCCTTCAACCTTATCATACGGGTCGCCAGCTCCCTTCCAGCCTGGGCGTCGCGTAGCCTCTCCGCGAGGAACGCGATGAATCTCTCCGCTTCCTCCTCGTAGACGTGCACGGGGATGGGCACCCTGTAGGGCTCCGCTCCCTCCCTCTCCGCCTTCCACCGGCGGCGGAGGCTCGGCGTTATCACCGTGCTGTTCCGTACGGCGACGATGCCGCCCATGAGGACGGCTGAGAGGCTCATGGCGATGGCGGCAAGGCTCCAGAAAGCCGAGACCTTCTGCTTCACCTGCAGCGTCGGCGTCACCATGTAGATGAACCTGTAGGCGCCCAGCCCCAGCAGGTAGCCGAGGCAGCCGGCGACGACGCCGATGACGGCGGCCTCGGCCAGGAACACGCCTGAGATGTGGCTGGGGTTCATCCCTACGCTGGAGTAGATGGATACTTCGTGCCTCCTCTCGTAGTACGAGTTCAGCATGGTGACCACGACGTTGAGGACCACGATGAGCCAAGGCACCAGTATGGGCAGCCCCTTGCCTTGGAAGTAGCCGGCGAGCTGGGCGAGGTAGACGCCCTGCTCTGAGGACGCCCAGACCCTGAATCCCCTGTTGAGGGCGGTGGAGGAAGCGAAGCCCAGCACGTCGTAGCCATCCTGGAACACGAGGTTTATCCTGTTTATCCATATCCGGGAGACGTTGGCCCCCGTGGCCTGGTTTACCACCAGCACCTCGTTGGGCTCACAGTAGGCTAGGCCCTCAACCACGTAGTCTGGGCCGTCCATCTCGATGCGCTCAAGCTCGATGATCTTCTGCGGCATAATGGGCTCACCGTCCAGGTCAACCACGGCCGTGAACTCGTCGTCGCCTAGGAGGCCCACGACCTCGAAGACGTGTGTCCTGTCCAGCGACGTGAATGCCACAGTGTCCCCCACAGTCTTCCCCAGCCTCTCGGCGAGGGAGACGGTCAAGAGCGCGGCGCCCGCCTCGCCGTCCGCCAGATACCTGCCCTGCACCACCGCACGGTCCAGCCCGTTCATCATCGCCTCCAGGCTGGGCGCCACGGCCAACACCCCGAATACGGGCTCGCCGTCCAGCCGCCCGAACGGGTTGTACGCCTCCCTGTACTGGCGCTGAGGCTGGTTCACGTACTTGGGCACCGCGTAAAGCGGATCGGCGTCCTCCATAAACCACGTCACGAGGATCTCCCTCAGCGGCGCGGGGCCCGCCACCCCCTCGCCCCCGCTGAAGGGGGCCGCGGCCTTCACCGGCGGCGGGTTAGGGGACCTGATGAGCACGCCCCAAGATTGGGGCGCCGCGGTGCTCTGTCTGGCGAAGCTGAGGCCGTACCCCGACGAGAAGCTGGTGAAGCTGATGAAGCTTGCCACCAGCATGAGGACGCTGATGAGGGTTAGCCCGAACCTGAGCCACCTCCTCCTCAGGCTCCGTTTGGCGACGCTCAGCATGGGCACCAGCAGCGTCGGTATGGGCACCCCGTCGCCGCCCCTCCACCTGGAGAGCAGGCCCGGCGCCAGGACCGCCGCCGCGTTCACCGCCACTATGGACGCCGCCGCCACGGAGACGAAGTCGCCCCACGCCACCAAGGCTACGCCGGGGTGAAGCCGCGTCAAAGCGTACAGCAGCGCGGCGTAGGCGGCGGCGGAGCACGCGGCCTTCAGCACGGGGCTCTCGAATACGAGGCTGGAGGCGACGAAACTGGTGGCCGCGATGAACAGTATCAGCGTGTATGTAGACCTGGCGGCGTCGCCCACCATGCCCTCCACCGCGCCCCGGACATCGGTCAAAACGATGTACGCCTCCCTTAGGCTGGTGAAGGAGTCCTCGTAGAGGCCTGCCTCCATCTGGGCCTCCGCCTCGGCGACGAGCGCCGTGGCGCGGCTGAGCCTCTGCCTCTCCACGGCCAGGTAGAAGCCTTCGCCCTCCTTCTCCATGAGCAGCGCCTCCATGCTGGACGCGCCGCCGGCCACGTACTCTATGCTCTCGGGCAGCACGACGCTCCTGAGGTCCACCTCCGCCTCCGTGCCCGCCGCGAGGCCGTCGTCGAAGACGTTCACCTCAAGCTCCCGGGTTATGGCTTGGCGGCTGGAGCCCACGGTTGACCTTATGTGGAGCTTGAAGGGCGTGCCGCCGGGCACCAGCAGGATGTCGCCGGGGAGCCCCAGGTACGATGTGAAGGAATCGCCGAGGGTGCCGTAGGTGAGGGACATTCCCCCGGAGAGGATGCTCTCACCCGTCTCGGGGTCCACCGCTCTCATCGACGTCGACGGTATGGCCGTTGTCTCCACGAAGCACGCCAGCCCCTTCACCTCGACCCTAGCGCACCGCCTCAGCTCGACTCTTATCTCCGCCTCTCCCTCGTCGAGGTTCAGGTGGTCGCCGTAGGGCACGTAGTCGTAGCCGCCTTCCTCGTGATATACTATTATCCTGTGCTGGACGCCTGCCTCAAGCCTGGCGGTGAACCCGCCGGAGGAGTCAGTGGTCAGCGAGTGCACACTCTCCCACCTAGAAGTGTGGCGCCGCCACCGGCCCACCCGGAGTATCTCCACCCGGGCTCCCTCCACCGGCGCCCCTCCCATCTCCGTGACGCGGCCCTCGACCTCGGCGTACTCCGCCGAGGACACGACCGCCGTGGCGTATAGCGAGAATACCAAGACGACCAAGAGTGTGGTTAAGGCTGCCTTCGCATGTAGCTTGTGTCCACGCCGATCCAAGGTTCGTCGCATCAACCCACGTTACCTTCAAGGGATTTAACCTTTGACGGCGCGGCTATATCCGCCACTGGACTAAACCATCCAGCGTCGGGTAAAAGAAAAAAGGGGTTGCCTTACGCCTATTCTTCCACGTCGAACTCGGGCTCCGGGTTGAACGACCACGGGAACGGCGTCGGCCTGTCGTGGGGGTAGAGCTCGTGCATCCTGTCCCTCAGCTCCTTGTCCCTCCCGGTGAAGGGCGCCGCCTTCATCTGGCTCAGGACGACGCGGTACAGGGAGAGGCTGGCCTTGAGGGTGTCCGCCTCGGCCACTATCTCCCGCCTATCCTCCTTGTAGAGGGACGACGGGTCCTCGGGGTACTCCAACTCTTTGACTTTGTAGCTCTCCGCGAGCTCGTCCTTCGCTTCCTCCAGGTCCACGGTGTCCCACCACCGGAACCTCACGTGACGGTACGGCTTAGACATGTTTTTCACTAGTAAATGAAGAAAAACCGCGGTTTATATCTCTTAACGGTGTGGATAGGGGAGAAAGGATGTTATGTTGATGCCAAGGTAACACCTCATTCCCTATCCACCGGATAAACACACATGATTATAATTAAATTTATTACAACACTATAGAGAATTTTTATTTACCTGTGTTTTTACCTGTTTTCCACCCCCTCGGGTAGAT
>CAZBUI010000127.1:0-6123 GCA_964495055.1 uncultured Candidatus Bathyarchaeia archaeon
CCTCCCGACTCGGTGATGTACCTTATCACCTCCCTGTCGTCCATCCTCAGGGTCGGGTGATCCCTGAAGATGGCTTCCAGGTCTACCTTAAAGTTAGGCTCAGGCCTTTTCCCCGGTCTCTTGAACAGCCGGGTGTACGTGACTACGCCTAGTACCATCAGAATCGCCGCAAGGGCGTAGACATAGACGCGTTGAGGCTTCTCGGCGTTCAGCGCCGTGATCCGGCTCTGGAGGGCATAGTCGTATGCTGACTCGTAGTCCCCGGCGTCGAACGCGGTGGCGGCCTGGGACAGCATCTGCTCAGCGACGTCTAAGCCTTTGGTCCTTCCCTCAGAGTCTGCCTCCGAGATTGCGAGGCTCGCCGCGTCCATTAGTTCTTGGGCCTGGAAGGCGTCTGCGGCGGCCTCGTCGGCGGCTTCTTCCGCCTGTGTCGCCAACTGGATCGCCGTCGAGTAGTCAGCCAGATCGAAGGCTTCACGGGCCTGCTGGAGCAGATCGAGGGCATCCGACACCACTATTCCGTCGTCAATCATCTGCTGAACATGATGTTCGGCGTCATCGATGGCTTCCCCCGCCTTTCCTCTTGCGTCGAAGACGCTGGTTATATAAGATACAGAGATGTCCCCTTGGAGCATCCTGACGTAGGGCCTGTTCTCGTAGGTGCCTATCTCGACGGGCACCTCGCTCAGGTTGACGATGGTGGAGTTCTGGGGAAGGGTTATTCTCGTGGTTATGGGGGAGGTCAGGTTAAGCGTCCAGATGGCCCCCGTCTTGCTGGTTAGGGAGGAGGTCAGGTAGGTGATCACGACGCCGGTAGACCCCAACGTGTCGATATGTACGCCTTTATCGGTGACCGAGGAGTCGAGAGGAAGCCCGTCCTGATCAACCGTCAGCAGGCTCTCGTAGGGGAACCCCGGTAACTCCACTTCCACCACGACCAAGGATGGGTCTGTCTCGGCTCTGTAATCGACCTGCACGACGCCGTCGTTGTAGACGAGCAGGGCCAGATTCTTGAGGGCGTAGCCCTGTGCCTGGACGCCGGGTACTAGTAGCAGCGTAAGAGTTGAAATGAGCAGAGCTGACTTTAGCTTCATTACGCTTCCACCGGTCACTGGAAACTAGATTACTTGACCTTGAATGGTATTAAGAGGTTATCGAACAGCAAACCGTTTAAAACTAGATGATTTGAGTTTTCGGGCAGTGTTAGGCGCCAGAGCCAACATGGTGAATGCTGCAGAATACACTCTACGATGCCTACATAGTTAGGAAAGGACGGTGAACCCATATTGTACAAAACACCGAGGATGTTGTGCTTTTCCCACGTTTTAAAACCTCGTAGGTCTCACATCCACGCCCCGTTGACGGGGATGCTAGCTGAACCTGCGCTTTGCGAGCCAGTAGATCGAGAACGCCGCGCCAAGGTCCAGAGCCCACCACTTGTATAACTCCATGTAGCTGGCTATACCCCCGCCTTCAACTACAAGCTCACCTGAGACGTCCTCTGCTCCCTGTTCACCCAAGGTGAGCGCTTCGGCGTCTTCGGTGGCGTTCACGCTTTCCCCGGGTTCACCGAAGGTCCTTTCGTCGACGGTCCCCCCGGGGGCGGCGAGCATCTCCGGCCGGGGGGCCACGTACCTCTCTACCTGCCCAGGCACGGCTGAGACTAGCAGGTAGCCCACCATGACCGCAAGCACAGTGTAGACCGCGACCCTGTTATCCATCGATGTACCCTCCGCTTCGGCGTGACTTAATGCTAGAGATTAGAACAGCCCGGGACCCCGCGCCGCGGGGGTGTTCTGTATTTAGAACACTCATCTCGGGCGGTCCCTCCATATCCTGTAGGTCTCGTACCACAGGATGGCCGTGGGCACCACGCCCATCACCACGGCGGTTATGGCATCCCTCGACGGGAAGAACGGCTGCTGGACGAGGTACGTGACCAGCATCGTCGTCATGAGCACCGCGTAGAAGAGGTACCTGGGCAGCATAACGCCGCCGAGGGTCACGAACTGGCGCAGAACCCCCACCTTCACCTCCTTGACCAGCCTATAGTCGCCGTACACGTTCTCCACCAGCCCCAGATCCAAGAGCTTGTTGAGGTGGTAGCTGCTCACGCTGGGGCTGCTGAACCCCAGCTCCCTCTGCACCTTCCGGACCCCCACCGGCTCATCTGGGTTCTTCAGTATGTGCATGTAGACCAGCAGGGTCTTGCCTTTGAGCTCTGACTCTATGACCGCGTCCTCGCTTGCCAAAGCTGTTTCATCCCAGGTTGGTATCTATTCAGTTGTTCAGTCTTTAAACGTATTCAGGATCGCCAGCGTGGCGTGGACAGCCTCCTCCGTCCTCACGGTCTCGGTCCCCTGGCCGGGTATCGTGTTGACTATGAACCGGAAGCACTCTTCCGCCCTCTTACGCTCCTTGCCTATAATCTCGTGCACTCCCTCGCTGTGTGACCCGAAGGCGACTAGAGTCCGCCTGCTCTCCGCCCAGGTGGAGCGTATCTCTGGTGCAGCCGAGTCGAAGTCTTCGCCCCTCCTCGACGTCGCGATGGTCAGGTCCCACTCTGGGCTCAGCGCGAGCTCGCACAGCCTGTAGCTGCTGCCCCTGAGGTCGTACCCCCAGTACGTGCCGAGTCTGCTCTTCTTCGCAGGTCTGCCCCTGAGGGTAGGCTCCTTCTCGACGATCTGCACGGTGACGCGGCTTCCTCTGCTCGGCGGCCGCCCCTTCACCTCCATGAGCCTGTCAAGGCCGACGTCAACCAGGTAGCCGCCTTCGAATATGTCGGTGACCACCCCCTCACGGGCTTCACCTACCGCCACCTCCTCCACACGGTCCTCGAGGGGGTGGTGGGGGGTCCGCAGCGGAGGCAGAATCCCGGCGTACCTGAGCTCCGGCCGCCTGTCGAAGAGACGCTTCCTCAGATACTGGGGCGTCTCCATGTACCCCAGTATGTACTTCATGAGGGTGCTCTCGTCGGGCTCGTCGGGGTAGACGATTATCTCATCGACCCGGTAGATGGCGGCGGCGCGGCCCACCCGGCCCAGCGCCTCGGTCTTGTCCCTGAGGTGCCTGTGCTCGGAGACCATGGAGGCCGGTATGGCTATCGAAAGCCTGTTTCTCCTCCTCTCAGCCAAGGCTTCACCGCTCCCTGTGCCTTGACCAGCTCTTCCAGCCCGTCTTGACGAAGCGCTCCCTGTGCTCCAGGTCTTCGTGCACCCACTCCAGGAAGCCGTCGAAGCTCCTCATCCCCGCGATCTCCCTGTGGCTCCCGACTCCGAGCCTGACGAGGCTCTCGACGAAGGTTCTCTCCGCGAGCTCCTGGGTCGCCCCGGTTATCTTTACCTCCTTGACCCTGTATCCCAGCTCCCTGAGGGTCTCCTTGGCCGAGCTGAAGATGTACCCCGTACATACGTGGAGGGGCTCCCCCGGCGCTACGCCCAGCTCGTCTATGCCCTCCAGCAGTATCTGCGTCGCGAAGCGCAGATACTCCTTGTACTTGAACTCGGGCTCACGGAACAGCTCGAGGGGTATCTCCCCAGCGTGGGACTCACCCGTCTCGACGCGCCTCATGACTATCACCACACCCCCGATCAGGTCGCCCCAGCCGGAGTCATCCACCTCTACTACCATTACAGACGATAGAAGACAGCACACGGATAAATAGGTTGATGGTGTCCGCCCGACGAGGCCGACTAGAGCGCCTTCAACGCATCTATCGAGTCCGTGGTGTTCGGATCCTTACCGTAGAGCATCCCGAGGTACACGGACGCGAAGTCCCCGATGTAGAGAGCCGAGATCATCCTTGCCAGCCTCCCCTCCCCCACGGCCTCTACCTCCACCACCCGGCCGTAGCGCTCAGACAGCAGCTCGACGAACCTATCGATCTTCGCCGACGCCGCCTCTCCCTCCGAGGGGTCCCTCACTATCACAGCGCATATCCTCTCCAGCAGCTCAGGGGGAGCCTCCCGCGCCATCACCCTGTTGTGGAAGGCCTCGGGGAACGACGACGCGGATGCGGGGCTCTTGCTGTTCTCGTTGAACTGGGTGCTGTATCTGTAGGCCACTCCCTCGAGGAGGCGCGAACCATAGAAGCAGGGAACACAGCCCATTATACTCTCGGCAAGCGACTTGCCGGGGTTAGAGGCGGTGGGCTTGTCTGGACTCATCTCCCCGCTGAGGGCCTTGGCGACTTCTATGGATTCCTCTACCTCGCCCCAAGTAGCGTCATCGATCAAACCCAACCTCCTCGTGACTGCTGCTAGCCCGAAGAACTGGAACGCTATGGCAGCTCTGGGATGATAGCCTTTGGGAAACCTCAGGCACGGGACCTTCCTCTGGGACGCGGCCCTCCTAAGAGTGCCGCCTGAAGAGAAGCATACCAGGAGGCACCCCACGTCCAGTGCTTGACGGAACTGGCATAGCGTCTCCTCCGTGTTCCCGGAGTAGCTCACGGCGTAGACCAGGGTGCTCTCATCGACCCACGCGGGCAGACGGCTCCCACGCGAGGCGAATATGGGTATCTCGGCGACGTCCCTAAGCCAGTCGCTGAGAAGGATGCCGCCGACGGCCGAACCCCCCATGCCGGCGACGACCAGGGCGTCGAACGCCTTACCAGACAACGCCCCCAGCTCAAGCTTCTCCGCGTCCCGCATCGCCTTCCTGGCGCTCGACGGGAAACGAGTCAAGGCCAACAGCATGCCGTCCCTGTCATGGCTTTTCAGGTAATCCGGGTCGTCTAAAGGATTCCCCATACCTCATAAGTGAAGTAAACACAATAAAAGGTCAACGAACGTTGATGAACGCCCCTCAGGGAAAGAATGTGTGGGGTTTAGAACCTTCTTCTTCTCTGGGGGTACTGCCTCCTGTACTCCCTCTCCGAGAGGTTGTTCTCCGTGTCCACCTCTTCCATGGAGACGTTTGTCTTGGCGATGGTGCCGTATTTACCAATGTTGAGCCTGATGCTGCCTTTAAAGGTCCCGGTGTAGCCATTCTCCACCTCGACGACGTCGCCGACACCGAACCTGTCGATGTTCTCGTCCCATAGCGTCATCAGGACTGTACCTGTCTCGTCGCCCACAAGGGCCTCAGCCACCTTGTGGAGCCGCCCGTCGCTGCTGCTGGACACCTCTCTGGCGTCCCCCATCTCCAATATCTTGGCGACCAGGTTAACCCTCCTGCTGTAGGCGGTGAGGTCCTTGATCTTGGCCCTATAATCTGACAAGCTCCCTCAGAGAAAAGGGGGCGCCTATGGCTTATCAGTTTTCGCTAACCCCGCATATGCTGCACGCGAGCCAGGCGTATACCTTCACCGTGTCTAGGTAGTCTCTCACCTTGACATGGTCCTGCTGGGTGTGTGCGAACCGTTCCTCGCCGGGCCCGAAACCCACTACGGGTAGCCCGAGCCGTGCGTACATGCGTCCATCGGTGGCGAAGGTCCATAGGCCGCGCTCCGGAGTACGGGTGATCTCGGATACGGCGTGGGCCACCTCCTCTACCACTGGGTGCCTTTCCGGGTCCGTGTAGAAACCTGAGAAGGCGCGTCCCGTAATCAACGGTGTGGGGATGACCTTTGCCTTGAACTCGGGGTCCTCGGCACCCATCTCGGCTATTATCTTGTTCAGCTCGTCGTAGAGGTCCTCTGCCGTGAAGCCCGGGTGGTTCCTGCAGTCCATCCAGAACCGGCAGGCCTCGGGGACGACGTTTGACGCCTTGGGGCTAACCTCTATCTGGGTCACCACGAGGCTTGCCCGCCCATAGATTGGGTGGCTGGGCAGCCTGGGAGCGAGGCCGTCCCGTATCCTCTCGATCATGTTGACCGCCTTGTACAAGGCGTTTACACCCCTCTCGGGTGCGCTGGCGTGGCAGCTTCGGCCCTCTACCACTACGCCGAACTTCATGGAGCCCCTGTGCCCGAGGGCCAGCCCCATGTTCGTAGCCTCCCCGATGACGACCACGTCCGCGAGGAACTGGCTGTCTACGATGGTGGACACGGTGCCCGCGCCACCTACCTCCTCCTGGGCCACAGCCGACACTCTGTAGTCACCCTTGAGCCTCACCCCAAGCTCCTTCAAGGCTCTGCCGGCGAGCACCATGGCCGCGACCGCCGCCTTCATGTCGCAAGCA
>CAZBUI010000128.1:0-6090 GCA_964495055.1 uncultured Candidatus Bathyarchaeia archaeon
GATCTCCTGGGGCTTGACGGCGGCGGCTATCTCCTGCATCTCCCTTATGAGTCCCGTCTCCTCCTTGTGGCGGCCCGAGGTGTCCAGTAGGACCACCTCCCTGTCCCTGAAGTGCTCGACGCCTCTCCGCGCCAGCGCCACCGGGTCCTTGGCGTCCTCCTCGCCGTAGAATGGCACGTTTATGCCTTCGGCCAACTGTTTGAGCTGGCTGTAGGCCCCCGGCCTGAACGTGTCGGCGCATATTATGCCCGTCTTGAGGCCACGCTTCTGGTAGTAGCGGGCCAGCTTGGCGCTGTGGGTGGTCTTGCCGCTGCCCTGGATGCCCACCATCATGAGGACGTTCTCCTTGCCGGGCTGTATCTTGAGCTCCTGGGGCTTCTCGCCCACGAACCTAGTGAGCTCGTCGTAGATGACCTTGATGAGGTGCTCGCGGCGGCTGATGCCCGGGGGCAGCTTCTCTTCGAGGGTGCGTTTCTGGATGTTCTGGCTGAGCTCCATCACTAGGCTCACGTTGACGTCTGCCTGGAGGAGGGCCCTCTGGAAGTTCCTGATGAGCTCCTTAACGGTGTCCTCGTCTACGACCGGCGCCTTGATTATCTTCTGTATGGCGTTGTATAGGTTGCTTCCCAGCTTCTCCAGCACCACTGCGTACACCCGGTAATGTTGTAGACTAGGTCATGTCATATAAATATCAAGTATTGGGCGTGTCCTCGCCCGCGGTGCTTCCAAGGTACAGCGGCTTAATCTCCCCTTCAATGCATTAACTGTAACCGATGTAGATGAGGCCCGGCTACATCCTCCCCATTCTCCTGGTCTCCATCCTGATACCCACGCTGAACCAAGGCACAGAGCCCGAGATACAGGCCCAGCTGCACTCGCTCAACGTCACCCAGTCGGGCCCCCACGTGCACGTATGCGCCGAGGTGTGCCTGGAGAGCCGCGCCCCGGGGATAGAGTACTGCAGCCTCGACTTGATGGTGGACGGAGTGATAGTGGAGGTCGCGTGCTGGAGCGACCTCCCCGACGTGCCCTGGGCGAGACCCGCCGTCACGGCCCCAGCCATCCTCAGCATGAACAGGACCATAACCCTCAGGGAGGGCGCCCACGAGCTGCAGCTGGAGAGCTACGCCCGGAACACCGAAAACCAGTGGACACGATACACCTCACCGACCATAACGCTTACACGTGGGCAAGACGCGGGCTCACCGCAGAGCATCCACTTCACCGAAGTTAAAGCCGAGCCCGGCACAACGCCGACGGTTTCAGCTTCCATGAACTACACGAGCCCCGGAGCGGTGGAGCTCAGCTACGGCCTGCTCGTGGACGGCGAAGCTGCGGAGACACATATCTGGGCAGCCTCAGGCGGCCTCGACACGTGCCTCATCATCCACAAGAGGTACACATTCAACGCGTCGGCTGGCCGTGTACAGCTCTACGCGGCGATGAGGGACCAGCACAACAACACGGTTCTCAGGATATCCCCGCCCATAGCCTTCACTGGCGCCTCAGAGGGACAGGGTGCACCCGAGGCACTGTGTGAGAACCTAACCCTCCAGCTGGTGACCGTCGCCGGCAGAGGGGAGAACTCGACCACCGTCACGCTTGAGAGAGTAGAGGGCGTGGACCCGGGGCCCACACCTTGGCTCACGGCGCCGTCGGGGAAGGTGAAGCTCACCGTCACTGTCCAGCCGGACGACGTGCCGGGGCTGGCTGCATCGCCCGAGCCGGGCGTCTACCTAGCCGAAGAAGGCTCGACCGTCTATCTGTACGCGTCGCCTGGGGGCCACGGCTGGGTGTTCAGGGAGTGGGCCGTAAGCTGGGCGGGTGACGGCGTGGCGAGGACGAGAGGCATGGACGGCAGCGTGGAGGTCGAGCTGACCAGAGACACCGTGGTGACCGCTCTCTACAGCCAGGTCATCAGGTAGCCCGGGCGCCCCACATATATACCGTGGCGAAGTATTCAGAGGGGGCACCCAGATGCATCCATCAGACGCCCGAGGGGAAGGCAGGCGCCGCAGGAGCTACACGCCCGACGGCCTCATCGTGGTCAAGGGGCCCGGGGAGAGCTATGGGAAGGGCTCGATCTGGGTGCTGGGGGACGAGCACGGCTGCCTTCAGGCGGTGCTCCTCCACGACTCAAGGGCACTACACCCGGACACGCTCTACATAGAGAACATGGAGGTGAAGCCCGACAGGAGGGGCCGCGGCCACGGCAGGGCCCTCTACCGTAAGGCCGAGAGGTTCGCGGAGAACGTCGGCGCGGAGTGGATGCAGATAGACTCGGAGGCCGACGCCGTGGGCTTCTGGGCGAAGATGGGCTTCAGGGAGACCGGCAGGCTGTTCTACGCCGGCAAGACCTCCATGGTGAAGAGGATCGGCTAGACGCCCCTCATGGCGGCCCTGATCTTCTCGGCCGTCGCCTCGTCCAGCGGCTTCAGCGGCCTGCGGGGCGAGCCTGCGCCGTAGCCCATCTGGTTCAGGGCTGTCTTTATCGCGGCTATCTGGGGGTTCTCCCGGACGAGGACCTTGTTCACGTAGCTGGCTGTGTGCTGCCCCTCCCCGGCGGCGGCCAGGTCGTTCCCCCTGTAGGCTTCCACTATGCCTGCGCACTGTGCCGGGATCACGTTGGCGACGGCCACTATGGCGCCCTTCCCGCCGAGCATGAGCGTGGGCAGTATCATGTCTGCGTTGCCCGAGAGGGCGCTTATCCTGTCTCCGCAGAGCCTGATGACCTCGGCCATGGTGCCGGGGTTTCCGCTGCTGTCCTTCATGGCTACGAGGAGGCTGGACTCCTCGGCTATCCTCGCCACGGTCCTAGGGTCCACGCTGTACCCTGTGAACTTGGGCACGTTGTATAGTATCACGGGGAGGTCAACCGCGTCCATCAAGGCAATGTAGTGTTCGGCTATCTCTTCGCCGGTGGGCTTAAAGAAGAAGGGTATCGTGACGAGGGCGGCCCCGGCGCCCGCTTCTTTAGCGTCCCTGGTGAGGGCGATGGTCTCGCGGGTGCCCATGGCCCCGGTGCCGGCGAAGACCTGAGCCCGGCCGTCAACCCTGTCTATCATGAATTCGATGATCCTCTTCTTCTCGTCCCTGCTCAGGTACGGCGCCTCGCCGGTGCTGGCGTTGGCGACCAAACCGCTTACGCCGCCGCCGAGCCAGTGCTCGATGAGCTGTTCCAGCGCGTCGAACATTATCTCGCCGTGCTCGTCGAAGGGTGTTACGGTGGGGACGTAGACTCCTGTGGGCTTCATAGTGATCACTAAGGCGCGGCTCGATGGATAAAACCCTTGGGCACGTTTTTTATACGGTGCCAAGCTCCCCTTTTGATGGATGAAGGACAGCTACCCCCGGGGCGTGCCCATCAGCATAAAGTACCCCGAGATGCCGGTGTACGAGTTCTGGAGGAACACCGCCCGCAAGTTTCCGGGCAGGGACGCCGTCGTGTACTTGGGTGCGAGGCACAGCTACGGGGAGCTGTGGCGTCAGACGAAGAGCTTCGCGGCCAGCCTCCAGGGACTGGGTGTGGCGAGGGGAGACCGGGTCGCCGTGCTCCTCCCCAACTGCCCCCAGTTCATCGTCGCATACAACGCCGTCAACGTGCTTGGGGGGGTGCTGGTCGCCCTGAATCCGCTGATGCCCGCCCAGGAGATAGGGCGGGAGATGGAGGAGACCGGCTGCGGGGCCCTAGTCGTCCTGGACAGGCTGCTCGACAGGCTGCCCGAAGAAACCCCGGAGACCGTCATGGTGGCGGAGGCTGCCGGCTACGCCCCCACCCACCTGAGGCTCCTGAGCCGCCTCAAGTACAGAAACAAGCCTCCCGACGGGGCGTTGAGGTTCAGGGACCTGACGGAGGGCCCCGTCATCGAGGAGCATCCCGAGACTGACCCGCGGGAGGACGTCGCCGTCGTGATCTACACGAGCGGCACCACGGGGCGGCCCAAGGGCGTGATGCTCACCAACTACAGCCTCGTCGTCAACGCGCTGCAGTCCTACCACTGGCTCAGGGGATGGGGCTACAGCGCCAAGCCCCAGCCCGCGGGGTGGCCCGTCGTGCTGTGCGCGCTCCCATTCTTCCACAGCTACGGCCTAGTGGTGTTGAACGAGGCGGTGAGCTTCGGGTGCACCTTGGTGCTGCTACCCAACCCGACGCCGCTGGATATAATGAAGGCAACGGACAGACACAGGATCACCCATTTCCCGCTGGTGCCGAGGCTCATCAGGGAGATACTGCGCCACCCCGACCTGGACAGGTACGACCTCACGAGCCTCACCCACTGCGCCTCCGGCGGAGCCATGATCCAGGCCGAGCACATGCGCGGGTTCGAGGCCATCACAGGCGCCAGGATGTACCAGGGCTACGGGCTCACCGAGGCAGGGCCCAGCGTATCAGCCACCCCTGTGGAGGGGGAGCCCAACTACGCCAGTGCCGGTCTGCTGTACCCGGACACCGAGGCTAGGATAGTGGACCTCCAGCTCGGGGAGGTGGAGATGCCCCCCGGCGAGAAGGGCGAGATCACCGTGCGGGGCCCCCAGCTCATGAAGGGCTACTGGGGAAGCCCGGAGGAGACCGCCGAGGCTCTGAGGGACGGGTGGCTGTACACCGGCGACATAGGGTACATGGACGAGGAAGGCTACCTGTACATCGTCGGACGCAAACGCGACAGGATCGTGGCCCGGGGCCACACCGTATGGCCCACCATGGTGGAGGAAGCCCTTGAGAGCCACGGCGCGGTCGAGGCGGCCGTCGCGTTCGGCGTCCCCGACCCCCTCAGGTGCTCCACCGACATCCGGGCCGCCGTCAAGCTGGCGGACGGCCACGAGCCGTCAGATGAACTGGAGCGTGAGCTCATAGCGCTCTGCGCCCATCGGCTTGATGAGTACCAAGTCCCCACGGCGATAATGTTCAGGGAAGAGCTGCCCATGACGCCCATGGGCAAGGTAGACCGAGCCGCCATGATCGCCGAGGTGGACGAGATGGTCAGGGAGCTCATGCAGGGCGGCGAAACGTCTGAGGAGCCCCCTGATCTCTACTAGAGAAATTGAATAAAAAATAGCGAGTGCATGGATACTAGTCTGAGAACTGGATCCCTAGTCCTCCCCTGCCGTGGTTCACGAGGCCCACGACGAAGCTACCCAGATTCTCCAGCCTAGCGCTCTGCTTGTTGTGTATCGACCCATACGATATGAGTTTCAACTCCCGGAGTATCCTGGCGTTCAACTTCAACGTGGAAAGGGGTATCCCGTACTCCTCGGACAACTGCTTCAATAGACTGGTGAGCGACTGGTCTCTCTCGGAGACGGCGTTTAGCACAAGAAGCTGGTTGTCGTTAAGCGTACGGAGAATCAGTCTGCGGAGGTTATCGACTCCGCCCGAAGATATTGGAACTGATGCACATCCATCACTTGCACAAGAGCCACGCCCAGCCCTTTTAAGATTGTCGGGTAGCTGGACCTGCCCAGCCCGTAACCGGGAAACCGTTATCACCGACGGTTCAGATAAAGGGAGTTGATTGATTCGTCGGACGACCCCTATCTCCAGATACTGGACCACGACATCAGGGAGTACAGGTCCTGCAGCTTCCACTGGGACTGCGAGAACTGCACCAGGAGCCTCTGCATAAGCCTCGTAGGGGGTGCGGAGCTGCCGTCCCTCTACGGCCACTTCAGGATACTGGGGTTCGCCAACAACAAGGACCAGAAGGACCACGTCGCAGTGGTCAAGGGCGAGGTCTCAGGGAAGGCGGCTTACTCACCAGGCTTCACTCCTCGTGCCTCACAGGCGACGCGCTGGGCTCCCTAAGGTGCGACTGCGGCCCCCAGCTCCACACCGCCCTCGCGCTCCTCGAAGAGGAAAGACACAGGATTCTCCTCTACATGCAGCAGGAGGGCAGGGGCATCGGGCTCGTCAACAAGATCCGGGCGTACCAGCTGCAGGACGCGGGGTTCGACACCTACGACGCCAACCTCCCCCTGGGCTTCGAGCCAGACGAGAGGGACTACGAGGTGTCCGCCGCCATGCTGGACAAGCTGGGGGTGCAGAGCGTGAGGCTGCTAACCAACAACCCGGACAAGGTGACCCAGCTTGAG
>CAZBUI010000129.1:0-6087 GCA_964495055.1 uncultured Candidatus Bathyarchaeia archaeon
AACGATCAACTTTACCATCAAAGTCGAGCCGGAATACACCTACACCTGCGGCGAGTACGTCGGCGACGAAAGTCGTGCTGTGCTCCTTCAGGGGGTTCTCGAAGCATGTGGGGACGAGTATGCCCACGTCGACGACGCCGTCAGGGTAGGCCGAGCTTTCTCCGGGCGTAGTCACTGCTCATCCACTTCCAGCTCTCATCGGGCTCCTCGGTGAATGCCTCTGATTTGAGGCTTCTCGTGAGGTTCTCCCATTCCTGGACTTTCTTCTTGATGTCGCTGGAGACGGGCTCGATGATGGCCCGGGATCCGTCCAGTCTTATGGTTACCTCTCCCCCTCCCTTGAGGCCCAGGGCTTCCCGGAGGTGCGAGGGAAGGACTAGCCTGCCCTGTTTATCGATGGACGTGGCGTCTTCCATTTGTTTCACCATATGGTATAAATCATGCCATAAATAAAACATTCGGAATCCTGGTTCAGTGTTATATGGATGTACTATGGGTAGCCCGGGCGAGATTCGAACTTGCGTCGGAGTCTTTAATCCATCATTACTTTTGCTTTCGGCCTCGGATGAAGCGGCGTTGAGGTGCCTAGGGTGACGGTGTCGCGTTCTTGACGAAGGCAAAATATATTAGTTTAAACTATAGTATTTTGCTTTGGTATAAATGTCATCGGGAACCAACATCCGGCAGAACGTGATGCTATTAGCTTTATCGGCAGGTCTAGTGGAGCTAATAGGCGCGGTCGTCCAGGCGACCGCGATCCTCAAGTCCGTAGGGATCGACAGCGTCTTCCAGTCGGTCTCGCTGGAGAGCGCAGACAAGGTCAACTTCGCGCTCTACCTGACCTTCGCCGGCGCCAGCCTCGTGATCGCGGCGTGGTCCGGGGGCACCATATTCAAGGGTAGGCCGAGGCTCGGGGGGCTACTCGCGGGCGCCGGCGTGTTTACCGGCCTGGTGGTCGTCGCCCTCCCCTTCATCATGGGGTATCCCTCGTCCGCCGTGGGTCTCGCCGTGACGGTGATAGCCGTCGCCCTCATGGGGGGAGTGGCGTATATGAGCGGTAGGGTGCCAGGCGTCGAGGGCGTCGAGGGGCTCTTGCTTTCTCCCATGGATATCGCGGTCGTGGCGGTGTTCTCCGCGCTCACGGCGGTGCTCACGGGCACGACGGGGCTCATGCTGCCCTCCCCCACCGGGGGGTACACCCACATCGGCGACACCGTCATCTATGTGGCGGCCCTCCTATTCGGGTGCAAGGTGGGTGGCCTCGTCGGCGTCATCGGGCCCGTGGTGGCAGATCTGCTGGTAGGCTACCCGCGCTGGTTCGTGACTGTTCTCGCCCACGGCTCACAGGGCTTCATAGCCGGCCTGGGAAAGGGGAGGAGCACAGTCGTACAGGTGGTCCTCCTGGCGGTCTCGGGGGTCGTCATGGCGACGACCTACTTCTTCGTCAACGTTTTCATAAAGGGTTATCCCATCGCCGTCGCCTCTCTCGTGCGTGATCTGTTCGGTCAGGCACTGGTCTCCCTCATACTGGGGCTGGTGCTATCCAAGGGAGCCGAGAAGGCCCTGCCCACCTTCCTGGGTTAGGCAAGAATCTTTTCACTCTTTTTTAGGTAATTTGGTCTTGAGCGATAACATGGTCTTCAAGGTTTATGCCGCTACTGTGCCATGGTTATCTGCTAAAATTTATAGGGTCTTTGATGCGTCTTGGAACCATAAGGATGGGAACTAGGTTTGCCTTGGGTTAAACAGGAGGACTGTATCGGTTGCGGAGTCTGCGTCGAAGAGTGTCCCGTGAACGCCATTTCGATGGTTGACGAGAAGGCGGAGATAAACATGGATGAATGCATTCGATGCGGTATATGCCACGACGTGTGTCCGCAGGACGCCGTTAAGCACGACAGCGACAGAATACCCCAAGAGGTAGAAGAGAACATCGAATTGACGAAGGATCTGTTAAGACACTACGAGACAGAAAAGGAGAGAAAGGCCTTTATCGAGAGGATAAGGAGGCACTTCATAAAGGAAAGGACAGTCATGGAAAAAACGTTGGAGAGACTCGACTCGCTTGAAATATAGAAGCGAAAATCATTAGTGGATTATAATCTAGATTAAAATAAGGGGCGGATAGACCGCCCTAACTGTTTTATTACATATTTGAGACGTGTTTCTCGAGGAACTCCATTATCGCTGTGTAGGCGATCTTTTTGTTCTTCAGCCTGAATATGCCGTGGCCCTCGTCTTCGAAGACGAGGAACTCCACCGGCTTCCCCATCTCCCTCATGGCCTCTACCATCTGCTCCGACTCGCTCAGCGGCACCCTGGGATCGTTGGCGCCCTGGATGACCATGAGAGGCGCCTCGATCCTGTCGATGTGGTTGATGGGGGCGATGCTCTCGAGGAACTCCAGGTCGTGCTCCAGGCTGCCGTACTCGGCCGCCCTGTGCTGCCGCCTGTAGTCGCTCGTGTTCTTCAGGAAGGTGGCGAGGTTGCTGATGCCGACGATGTCGACGGCCGCGACCCAGAGGTCGGGGTAGGTGGTGATGGCTGAGAGGGTCATGAAGCCCCCGTAGCTGCCGCCGGTCACGACGAGGCGGTCGCCGTCGACGCCGGTTCTCCCCTTCAGCCACCGGGCGCCCTCGGCGAGGTCGGCGACGGAGTCCATCCTCTTCCTGACGTCGTCCAGGTGGCTGTAGCGTTTCCCGTAGCCCGTGGAGCCCCGGACGTTGGGGACGAAGACGGCGTAGCCGTTCTGCAGGAAGTACTGGACCCGGAAGTCGAAGGTGGGCCGGGACTGGCCTTCGGGGCCGCCGTGCACCAAGGCGATTACCGGGGCGTCAACCTCGGTGTCGGGCCGATAGAACCAGGCCGGGATCATCCGAGTCCCGCCTCTCTCGTCTTGGTCGAAGGTGGGGTAGTGGACCAGCTCTGGGGCCTTGAAGGATTCGGTGGGCAGCCCCCCGCAGGAGGAGCGGGTTACGGGGAAGACCCTGCCCTCGATTAGGTCCCAGACATAGACGTCCACGGTTCTGGTGGCGCTGCAGAAGCTGAAGGCGATCTTCGACGAGTCTCCGGAGAAAGACGGCAGATCGGGTGCGACGCCCGGCACCTCGCCCAGATCGGCCTTCATGGTCTCATCGGTCTCCAGGTCCAGGGTCAGGAGCTCGGACGCCCCCTCGACGTTCACCTCGTAGTTGATGTATCTGCCGTCAGGGGAGATGGCTAGGCTCTCCACGTCCCATCCTGGGGCGGCGAGTTCTTCCAGCTCCATGGTGTCGGTGTCGAGCCTCGCCAGGTAGAGGAAGTCGGAGCCGGCGTCCGTGGACACGTAGACGGACCCCCCGTCCCTTGAGTAGCATGGGGTGGAGTACCGGGCTTCTTCCTTGGTGGGGTAGAGGTTCCTCGCCTCTCCGTCCTCCATGTCTATCTCCAGCAGCTGGTTCCTGAATGAGCTCTGCACCCGGCTGCAGAGGGCTTTACCTCCGTCGGGGGATAAGGACAGGCCCCGGAGGTATCCGGGCTCGTCGTTCTCCCAGATGAGCGTGGCCTCCCCGTCCAGGGGCTGCAGGTAGGCGTCGAAGAGGCCGGGGTGGCGCCGGTTAGCGGCGAAGAGGATATGATCGTTCTTGGACCACTCGCCGGGGATGTGCATGGCCTCCTCGTGGCCTTCGCTGAGGAGGGTCTCGGAGCCGTCCATGCCCAGCAGGTAGATCTGGGCTTTCTCGTTGCCGCCGACGTCCCTCCCGAAGAGGAGCCTTTCATCCCTGGGGTTGGGCGGGGCCTTGATCCACTGCACCCGTTCGGGCTCGAAGGTGAGCTGCTCGGGCCAGTAGACCTTCTCGCCCTCCTGGTCGACGTCTACCCTCCAGGCCTGGGGGATGCCCGTTATGTTCGTTACGAAGGCCACGCTCCTCCCTTCCGGGTATAACTGGGGGAGGGAGGCGGAGCGGATGTTCAGGTACCGGGAGAACGAGTACGTTCCTTTCTCAACCATTTATGGACACTGACAGAGACTTCCACGACCACCGTTATAGCGGTTTCCCGGGGGAGACTCGAACTCCCGTCGGAGGGGTCTATACACCCAAAACCCTGTGACGAAAGAGATTCTTTATGAGACGATTCTACTTTTTCTCCACGTGCTCGTAGTACTCATGAAGCAGTATTCTCTTCCAGAGAGGGGGTTTCAAGAGGCTTGAGCCGCACTCCGTACAGACATCGGAGTCCTTCGTGTTCTCTGCCATACACCTCTCACAGTATTTGAACGGGGATTTCCTCCCGAGGTACGTGTTGTATCCAACCAGCGCCGCGGCCACCCCGACCACGGTCCACCCGAAGACGTCACCATACTTGGTGTAGAACGTCTCCTCGCCGGAGAAGCGTATCTCACCGACGGCCATCTCCGAGGTGGACACGTCGTTGACCACCCTTCCGTACGGGTCGACGACGACGCTCTCCCTGAAGTTCATCACGTGAACGACGGGTATCCTGTGCTCCACCGCCCTGTAGACGGCGTTGCTGACGAACTGCTCCGGCATCATGTAAGTCTCGCTGACCTCCCCTGTGGAGATCACGAGGAGGTCCATCCCGTCCCGCACCAGCTGATTCGTCGGGGGAGGGTACCCGCCTTCCTGGCAGATGAGCATCCCCAAGCTGCCGTAGTCGGTATCGTAGCAAGCGGCCCTCGGGAAGAGGGCCTTCGTCAGGTTTATGTCTGGCGGGATCAGGCCGTCGAGGGTGTTTATGAAATGGTACGTCAGCGACGGGTAGCGGGACTCCCCGTCAGGGTAGATGAGAACCCCGGTCCCCACCAGGTAGACGTTGTTCTCCATCCACGTGTCCCTGTACTCGCTGGGGTCTGGGCCAAGCCTGCTCGGCATTCTTGGGTCGGGGCCGGTCAAGCCGTACCGGGCGCCGATCCCCCAGTAGGCCCACATCACCATCTTCGGCTGGTGCTCCTCTAGGGCCTGTAGGGATAGGTCTGTGTAGAGGTCTCCGAAGCCTTCCACGTCCTCGGGGGGAGCGTGGATAACGGCGACTTTGAATGCCCCGTCCGCGGCGGCAGGGGTGCTCACCCACAACGCCAAGAAGAGGAGGAGGAACGCCAAGAGCGTGGCGACGGCCGGCTTTGATACTTTCTTGTACTCGGCGTACCTTATCGCCGCGTAGGCGACGGCGGAGTTCACGAGCAGGATCAGGAACGTCACGCCGTACATCCCCGTGAAGGAAGCGAGCTGTATGAGGGGGACGTTTCTCCACTGGGTCTTAGCTATGGAGAAGAAACCCAACGCCCCAAAGGTCTTCATGAGTATGGGCACGTTCATCATAAGGAACTCTGCCGCCGTCCACATGACGGCGGGAATATAGATCTGGGACGCTTGGGGCAGCCTCGTGGGCAGGTAGCTGAGCGTTTTGGGAGGGCTATGCTTCGTCTGGACCCCCATGACTTCGGGGAACTCCTTCATGAAGCCGCTGAGGGTGAAAAGCAGAATGCTGACGGCTACTATCCCCCAGTAGTATGGGGCTATAGAGGAGTAGAGGGAGGAGGGGAGGAACACTGTGGCGTAGTCGCCGACCATGAAGCCTATCCAGAATATTATGGGGCTCAGTATGATGCCGCGGACTCGATCCAGCTTTTTCACGTTCTGCAGGTCCTTCTCTTCGTATAGTGTAATAAGCCATGGCACAAAGGCGACCCAGGCTAGGAACTCGAGGTTGAAAGGAGGGTAGCTGAGTAACAGTAAGACTCCTGAGAGAACCGCTAAAACTAGATATTTCTTATTCGACGCAGGTAATATACCCCGAATCTCCGTTGGTGATATCACCTCTTGTTAGACGTATATGAATATAATCCCTATTTATCACCTACGCGTATATCTAGCAACCGCTTATCCTAGATGATGCCTATATCGCGAGCAACGGTAAAATGCTGGAGGCTCTAGCTTCCTTTGAGGGTATAAAGCCCTCCTTCCTTGTTTTAACTAATTAGAGACGGATTAAAGCAAGGGGTAGAGGTTCCAAGTGGCTCCTCTCAGTACTTCTGGTACTTCTGTTCTCTGGGGGGCGACTTCTTCATGTCCATGCCCAGCATCT
>CAZBUI010000130.1:0-6004 GCA_964495055.1 uncultured Candidatus Bathyarchaeia archaeon
AGTATTATACAAATTTAAGAGCACCTTCTCCGTTTATTACTTTACACGTAAAGAACATAATCTTTACGTTAGTAGCTGTCTGTGTCTGATGATTTTAAAGAGGTTTCAAACCTGATTTATAAAAGTAAAGTTTTATATTTTTACATGTAAAGTTTTGAAGGATAGTAGTGCTTCCACAAGCTTACTTAACCAATAGACAGATTAAGATCTGGAGTCTCCTTCTCAGAAATCCATCAAAAGCGGATGTTGGTAGGATACTGGGAATCACTCGACAAGCGGTCTATGATGCCGAAAAGGCAATACTTCTAAAGGTCGAGTCAGCACTCATCCACGCAGCTGAAGTAAGTAAAATAGAAGTAAGATACGTGGACTCCACGAAGGGTATACTTTTAGGGTACAGTCCGGTTACAAGGAACAGGATTATCATTACTTTCTCAGCAAAGAATGGCGTCCAGACATGGCATTATGAACAAAAAGACTGTTCCAGTTGTCAAATAAGAAAACAATGTCATGAAAGATTATTAGTTGAAGCCGAAGAGAGAGGCGTGACGCTATCAGATGAGGAAAACCGCTTACCTCCTTCAAAATTAGCCCATAGGATTTTCTCAAAAGTGATCCCAGGGCTTACACCATAACCTACTTCGAATTAATATATGTAACCGGACTCTATCTTGTTCATTCTTTTGCCCCTGTGGAGGCGTTGCGCCACGAGTGACAAGCCGGCGCATGGTGCATGCTGTTTTAAATCCGTGAGACGAATCCTTAGACGGTTTCCATGAGTGAAGGCGAGTTCCAAGCCGAGATCGACGTAGACAAGGACTACTTCAAGGAGAAGACGGGCCTCAGCCTCCGGGAGCAGTACCACAGGCTCCACCCCCAGGTCCTCATCGGCTTCGAGGACGACATGGTGAAGGTCTGGGGCAGGAGGTGGAAGGCCAACACCAACGTGGGTAAGCTCAGGGTCGTGCTGCTACACCGCCCCGGCCCCGAGTTCCAGCAGGTGGGCAACCCGACGCCGTGGCCGCCCCACGAGGACAGCCTCGCGGCGTGGCGGATGAGCGAGAAGATGAGCCTAGACGAGCTGGTGAAGGACCACGAGAACCTCGTGGACGCCTACAAGGCTGAGGGCGTCGAGGTGGTCATCAGGAAGCCGGACCCCAACGACCCGCCGCACCAGGTCAAGGCCATATACACGGACGACGTCTGCCACCCAGCCGTCTACGGCCAGGTCATCCTCAGGATGTACGACCACCTCAGGAAAGGCGAGGAGCTTCCCACCTACCAGACCCTCGCCGAGCTGGGCTGCCCCGTCGTCGGCATGATAATGGACCGGGGCATGGCGGAGGGAGGTAGCATAGGGTGGCTCGACGAGAAGCACCTCATCATAGCGGTCCACTTCCCCCGCGCCAACACGAGGATGCCCGAGGTCATGAGGGCCAACGAGTCTGGGCACACCCAGTTCGCCCGCATAGTCAAGTTTCAGGACCCGGAGGTGGACGTGCGCCTCTGCCCAGGCTACGGCACCAGCCTGGGCACCAGCCACTACAGCCTCATCGACAGGCACACCAGCGTCCAAGACCCCCGCACCGTAGACCCGTATCTAAGGGAGTGGATGGAGGCTGAGATGGGGTGGGAGTTCATAAACCCGCCTGATGAAGTGTGCTTCAAGGTGCACACCGGCGACCCCCGAATGCCCGTGGTGAAGCGGGCCCCTAACACGGGTGTGGTGCTGGAGCCACGGAAGATACTGGTGCCCACCGGTAACCTCAAGGCCACCAAATGGTTCGAGAGCATAGGCGTCGATGTGGTGGAGGTCGAGGTGCCCACCCTTGTGAGGCCTCGCAACAGCGGTAGCATCAAGTGCACTTGCGGCGGCATCCTCCGGGACCCCGAGCCCAAGAGCTACTAGTCGAGAACCTTCATCTTTCTCTTACCCAACTGGATGGCCTTGAGGACGTCGTTGTCGCTGACTACGCCGAGGAGGCGGGCGCTGTCCATCGGATCCACGACCGGCAGTATCTCGTGCCCCTCGTTCAGCTTCTCAAGGACGTAGTGGCAGGTGTCCTCGGGGTGTATGAGGGGCAGATCGGTCAACATGATATCCTTAACCTTCATCTCCTTCAACCTCTCCTGGGGCACGTGGATCAAGGTCTCGAGGGTGACCATGCCTGCATACTTCCCCTCGTCTATTACGGGGAAAGCCGTGTGCTCGCTCTCCCAGATCATGAAAGCCACCACGTCGAGGGTAGTGTCTGGCATCACGGAGACGACGCGATCAGACTCCGTCATGATCTCCCTGACATACACGAGCTTCAACGGGTCGATTATCTTGTCAACCTCGACGCCGCGGCGCTTCAGCTTCAGGGTGTAGATGCTCCCATCCATGAAGACCGTTGAGACGAAGTTGCTGGACGCGCAGGCCAGCATCAGGGGAGCAAGCAGATAGTAGTTGCCTGACATCTCCGGAAGCATGATGATGCACGTCAGCGGAGCCTTGGCGGCGCCGGCGAAGAAGGCCGCCATGCCCACGATGGAGTAGACGTACAGCTCTTTGGAGGCGAAAGGCAGGCTAGATATGAGGTGCCCCAGGGCGCCTCCTAACATGCCCCCCATGTACAGGCTTGGCGCGAATATGCCTCCGCTGCTGCCACTCCCGATGGTTATGCAGGTGGCCAAGAACTTAGTGATCCCAAGGATGAGGAGAAGCCTCAGGGAGAGGCTCCCACCGAGCGCCTTATCCAAGCCCTCGTAGCCCGTGCCAAACACGCCGTACCCCAGGAAGAACATGCCGAGGAAACCCGTGAAGAGCCCACCAACACTGGGTTTAAGCGACTCCGGGATCGGTATGGCCTGGAAGACGTCCTCGAACATGTAAAGCCCTCTAGTCCACGCTATAGCCATGAACCCGAACAAGGCCCCGATGGGCACGAAGTAGATCAACTCGAGGGGGTTGGCTAGGTGGTAGACGGGGAGGAGGAAGGCGGCCTGCATCCCAAAAACCTCGGCGGTAATGAACATCCCCACTACCGAAGACAATATTACTGGGATGATGTCGTACGCCGCGACGCCGCTGTACACGACCTCGATGCCGAAGAGGGCTCCACCGAGGGGAGCCATGAAGGTGCTAGAGATCCCCGACGCCAAACCACATACAACGAGAAGCTTCTGGTAGGGCTCGTCGAGCTTGAATATTTGCCCGAGGATTGACCCCACGCTGCTGCCTATCTGGGCGATAGGGCCCTCCCTTCCCACGCTGCCCCCTGAACCGATGCTGAGGCTAGAAACCAGGATCTTCACGGCAGCGACCCTGCTACGGATTACGCCTCCCTTGAGGTTTATCGCCTCGAGGACCTCCGGGACACCGTGACCCTTGGTCTCGGGTGCCACCCTGTTTACGATTGGACCCACGATGAGACCGCCTATGACGGGCAGAAGTATGATGCCGAGGTTGTATCCTCGGGCCATGTAGGTAATCCTCGGCAGAAGCACCTCGAAGAAGATTTCTTGGAAGAACTCGATCATCCTCCTGAACACGATCGAGCCTAGCCCTCCTGCTACACCGACAACGATTGCCAAGAAGTTGATCTTAGACCATGTCTTAACGCCCTTCTTAATCATGGGATACAGCCTTCATATTATCCAATGTTTAGGCGCGTCAGGCGTCTACATCAGGATTATATCATCCCGACGGTGTTAAATATGAACGTTTCTAATTTAGAAACCAAAAAAAGGAGTTTATATAAAAACACTATTAATAATACTCTACAATACTCTACTCCCCTTATATCGGCTTTAAGATATCTTAAGCCGTTAAAACACATAGAAGCCAGTTATTAATCTTAAAGGTTAATTTTTAAAAAGAGACAAGATAGGGTCAAAGGGACTTGTGGTTCTAGCTTGACTCTTCCACGATCTCTGTATCAACAGCGAGTTTAACCCGGGATAACCGATCTTAACCCTTGGCCCGTTTAACGCGGTACTCCCACAGCTTTTCTATGAGCGCCTCATCGCTCAGGGCAAGGATCTCGACGGCCAGCAGCGCAGCGTTACTGGCTCCGTCTATGGCCACGGTGGCGACCGGCACACCCGTGGGCATCTGGACCATGCTGAGGAGGCTGTCGAGGCCTCCGAGCCTCACGTCTTTGGGGACGCCGATGACTGGTTTGACGGTCTGAGCCGCGACGGCCCCGGGCAGGGCCGCGGCGAGGCCCGCCACGCAAATGAAGACGTCTGCACCGCTGTCCCTGACGTGTGAGGCGAGCCTTTCCGGGTTCCTGTGGGCGGAGATCACGTCAAGCGTGTAAGGCACATCGAAGTCGTCCAGCATCCTCGCGGCTTTCTCGCCCAGCTCTGCGTCACTTTCGCTGCCTATTATGATGGAGACCCTGGTCATGGTGTGGTTGTCCGCGGCATCGATATATAGGTTGTTCGGAGAGATCCTTTGCTACCATCAGGGGCGAGGAAACGCATACACAGAGCAAGCCTCGTTGGAAGGGAGTTCGGGCTCGGATTTCCTCACTCTCCACGCCTGCTCACTATGTAGGGCTCGTGATACGAGAATATGCCGGCGGAGCAACCCGATAACTTGCTATGGAAACCGTGTTACCGCTGGCACAAAGTATTCTCGTGGCTATGGTTTATTTTCTTTTCTGCCACCATCCCGATGAGGGTGGCAGGGGCACTCACCCGAGCTCCACCATGACCTGGTCCACGGTCATGAGGTCGAAGTCTCCTAGGCTGGCCCTGCCGGTCAGCACCATGTAGGAGGCCACGCACCGCTTGGAGACCTCCCTGACCACGGGGCCGGGTATGACAGGGGGCTCGCCGTCGCCCATGTAGCCTGTGCGGCGAAGGTAGCTACGGAGGAACTCCTTGTCCAGGCACGTGGCCTCCTGGGGCTTCCCTGGCTCGTAGAACTTCTCTGCCCAGTACCGGGCGCTGTCGTGGGTCGGTGGCTCGTCTATCTGTATGAGGCCGTCGTCCAGCCGGCCGAACTCCAGCTTGAAGTCAGGTATGATGAGACCCTTGCTCTTGGCTATGCTCCGGTACTCGTCGAATAGCCTGAACGTGGCCTCCTCCAGCGTGTCCCACTCGTCCCTCGTCACGAGGCCGGCCTCTATGGCTTCCTCCTTGCTGATCTCCTTGACCGCCAAGGATTCACAGATGAGGCATGCGAGCAGCTGTCCAAAGCCGCCGAGATGGCTTCTATGGACGCGAGCACGCATCACAAGCTGGGCCTGATGCTTGAGAAGGCAGGCAGGCTCACTGATGCCAAGGTCGCCCTCGATCAGGCCCTAGAACTTGAGCCGAATTGCTTCGAGATCCTCGCTACCTTGGGTAGGGTGTCTCGCCAACTAGGAGACCACGCGCGAGCGCTCGAGATGCTCGAAAGAGCGCAGGCTTCGCATCCAGATGACCCTGATACACAGTACGAATTGGGGCTGTTACTGGCTCACATGGATCGACCAGCAGATGCTCTCACGCACTTGGAGCAGTCACTCCATTCGGGACGAGCGAGTGTGCAACACTATGCTGCCATCGGCGAGGCGCATCTCGCGCTCGGCAATACCGACGCCGCCATCGCCGCCCTTGAGAAAGGCATAGGATTAGATCCCGAAAATCCCCGTATAAGACAGACTCTGGCCCAGGCGTTCGCCTGCAAAGGCTGGATCAAGGAAGCCATCGAGCAGCTGCAGACGGCGATAGAGCGACATCCCGAGAACGCGACACTGCACCAGGCGCTTGCCAGGATGCTGCGCGATCACGGACACCTGCAGGCAGCCCTGACAACTATGCGCCGAGCGGCCAAGCATGCCCCAGAAGATCCCGAGATCCTCCTCGATCTCGGCACTTTGCTCATCGAGGCTGGCAACCCACACGAAGCAGTGACTGTGCTTGGGAAATGCGCAGGAAGCGGCAATGACGCATTCGACGCACGGCTGAAACTGGCCGAGGCACACCTGGCCTCTGGGGACAAGGTAAAGGCACGGGAAATGCTTATGCC
>CAZBUI010000131.1:0-5976 GCA_964495055.1 uncultured Candidatus Bathyarchaeia archaeon
GGTTATCGCGGCGTCGAGGTTAACCAAGAGAACCTTGTCGTTGGGCCTAGCTGGGACAACGCTGCATGTGATGAACAGGGCAAGTATGATGTAGAGCGATGCGTAGACGGCTTTTCGGTGCAAGCCTTACCGTATATAATAATCGTTTTCCGAGAGAATAATAAAGGGTACCTTTATCGACGGTTGAGGCTCTCAGAATATTAGTTTTTGAGGCAGTTAAGAGGCTTTCAGGTGGTTCAGTGCAGCAGCATGGGTCTCTGCGAGGAACTCCTCCATCGACCCCCTGAAATGAGTTCGGCTGTGGGTTACCTCTAGGTTGGGGGGCTTCCGGATGCCGTCTATCAGCCGGTTCACTCGCTCCCAGTCCACGGTGCCCCAGCCGGGGGGCATGTGGCTGTCCTCGTCTCCACGGTTATCATGGATGTGTGTGACGGTAAGCCTTTCCCTGAACGCCTGAAGCTCGTCTAGGTTCCCATGTAGGTTGGCGTGCCCAGTGTCCAGGCAGAAGGAGACCGTCTCCTCCGGGAACCTCTCCATTAGCCACCCCAGAACCTCGTGGTCGCCCCTGTAACAGTTCTCGAAGGCCAGTGTCACCCCGAGGACACGGCAGAGAGGCGCGGCCTCTGCGACGGCCGCCTCTGCTCTCCTGAGCCGATTCTCGAGATTCGGCTCGTGGTACATCGGCGGATGCACCACCACCGCGTCGCCGCCTACCTTGCAACAGAACTCTATCCTGTTCTTGAGTAGCTTCACGTACGCGCTGTGTCCAACCTGGTTATCGGCGTCGATGCGGGCTGCCTGGGTGGCGGCGCCGTGGACGTCTAGGCAGGTGAGGCCCCGGTCGTCCAGCATCCACCTGTAGAGGTTCATGTCCTCGCGGCTGTAGAGGCGCTCGTTGTCCCAGTCGTCGCACCAGTGCACGTAGTCGAAGCCGTGTTCCTTGAAGAGCCGCAGCTTCTCCTCCATCCGGGGCTTGTAGGTGTAGTTGAACATGTCAGTGGTGACGCTGAGGTCCATGGTTAATCCATCCTCGATGCCCATAATAAATGGACAGGAAAAAGTCAACCAATATAATAGGGAGTTAACTGAGTTTTTTTTGTTGCCCCGCAACAGCTACAGACCATGAAGCCCTTCTTCAGCCTTTCCTCGATGAACGCCTTGCACTCCTCCTTGTCCAGGAACAGGGGCTGGCCACAGTCCTTGCACAGCTCCTCGTGTAGCTCGGGTTCAAGCATAAGAAAACGAGTTAACGCTTGCTTATAAACCGGTGGAGTTAGGGGGGTTTAGCTCTCGATGAGCTTGAGTATGTCCTCCCTGACGAAGTCTAGGAACTCGTCCATGGTGCTCTTACTGAAGTTGGTGACCACCGCGCTTCTGGTTACGCCCACAGTGTAGCCCTTCGCCTGGCTGGTGAACACCACGTACCAGATCATGCCGTGGTCCATGTATTCCTTGTAGAGCCCGGTGTCGGCGAGGCCCTCGCCGCTGAGGCACAGCTTGTTGACGCCTGGGATGTCCACGTTGTCGAACCATATGAGGTTCGTCGCCTTGGGGTTGCCCTCGTGGAGCCTCCGCAGCGTCTCGCTGGTTATCCTGCTCTCGCGGACGTCGGCGTTCAGTATCTCGCCCAGCTTCACGGCGACGTGGTTGCTCAGCATCTTCTTGACGCCCCTAGCGACGCTGGGCGCCATAACTATGAGAAAACGCCTGTCCTCGTGGGGGACGATCCAGAACGGCGCCTCCTCGGTCTCCGGCGTCATCCGCGCCCGGCGCCGGTAGACCCGCTCCCTCATGAAATCCCGTGTGAAGACCCCGGTGACGGCGTCCTCGACCTGCTCAAGCTCGATGACCTCGGTCACCAGCCGGGTCTCCTCGCCCTCCACCTCCTCGACCTCTCTCCAGCCCATCAGCGCGTCCTTGAGGTCCCCCTCTAGACCCCTGACCTCGAAAACCTTCACCGGAAGAACCATATGATCACATGGAAGCTGTACAGCTCACAACTTAAAAACCCAGCCCAAGGGTCACACCTTGAGTTCCAGACGCTCCCACCAGTCCCTGAACTCGTCGTCCATGAGGTCGCTGTTCTTAAACACGAAGTAGACGAGGCTCTGCAGCACGGGAAAGAAGTACTCGTCTATGTTGGTCTTGAATATCTCCAGGACATTCCTGTGGAACCGCTCCTTGTCTTCGACGTCCTCGAAGTCCGCGGAAACCACAATATTGAGGAGGAACTTTATGAAGCCGTAGAGCTGGTAGACGCTGCTCTCCCATATGTCCATTAACGCCTGGCTTCTCTCCAGGCCCGTGGACTTTGATCTGATGAACTCCCCGAAAACGTAGCCAGCGGAAGTCGCGTCCTGGGCCCTCGCCTGCAGCTCCTTGCTCCTGCTGAGCAGGTCAAGCCGGTCCCAGTCCACGTGGGGGTAGAGGTCGGCCACCCCCAGGTCCTTCTTGCCGTTGTCTTGGGGGTAAAGCTCGCGGCTCTTCATGGCGTAGGGGAGCCTGTACCGCCCAGTCTCTATATCCCTGTTTATGAAGCCTATCTTGAGGAAGTTCTTGAGGCCCTCGGCGAGCTCCCTGTCGCTCAGCCCAGTGGCTTCACGGAGCTCAGGGAAGGACAGCATCTGGTCTGACGCCGTGATGACCTTCCAGATCTTCTTCTCCCCGGGCTTCATGGATTACACTGGGCGCGCGCTTGGCTCACAACGTGCTCCGAGGCAGGATATATAGGCTTGATGAAACATTGACCCACAAAAAAAACTGCTGATCCCCAATAGACCCTTGTTAACAACCCAAAAGGGAGTTTATACACGCTCATATTCAAGACGGCTAAAAACGAGGCGGATATGCTTCTAATGATTTATTTTCAGAACCAAAGTGGCGGGTCTGGAGGGATTCGAACCCTCGGCCAATGGCTTAAGAGGCCACCGCTCTGACCTTGCTGAGCTACAGACCCACTAGCCTACGAACAATTCACGAGCCCAATTAAAAATCTTTCACAGAGCATATAAGGCGACATCCCCATAACTGAGTGATAAAAAATGGTTAAGATAGAAGGACACGAGTTCCCGGACGACCTATACTACCACAGGGACCACATGTGGGTCCGGCTGGAGGACGGAAAGGCCCGTGTCGGCTACAACGCGTGGGCGGCGGACGTCGCAGGCAAGCTGGTGAGCATCAAAACCCGCCCCGCTGGGAGGACGGTGAAGGCGGGCAAGACCCTGGGCAGCATCGAAAGCGGCAAGTGGGTGGGCAGCCTGAAGATGCCGCTCACAGGCACCTTAGAGGAGATCAACCCGAGACTATCCGACAGCCCGAGCCTCATCAACGACTCCCCGTACGGGGAAGGATGGGTGGCATTGATAGAGCCCGATGACTTGGACGCCGAACTCGAGACACTCATCCCGGGCACCGACAAGGACGCCCTCGAGGCCTGGCTCAAGGAAGAGATAGAGAAGGCCGGAGTATAGCCGCTTGGAGAACTGGCGGCTTCTGGATCTGGGGAAAGCCGAGCCGTACAAGGCGCAGACTTTCTACGAGGCTGTCGCCGAGGCCGTGGACAGGGGCTCCAGCCCCAACACCCTCATACTCGTTCAGCCAGCGTCGCCCTACGCTTGCATAGGATACCATCAGGATCTGGAGAAGGAGATCGACCTGGAGTTCACGGAGGCCCACGGGCTGCCCGTCATCCGCCGAAGCCAAGGGGGCGGAGCCACGTACCTCGACGGCGGCCAGGTGTTCTACCAGACCGTGAGCAGGGACAGTGCGGTGTTGCCCCGCGGCGTGGACCGTCTATTCGAGAAGGCCCTCAGCGTCACCGTGGAGGGCTACAGGAGGCTGGGGGTAGCCGCCGAGTTCAAGCCCCTCAACGACGTGGTTGTAGGGGGGCGGAAGATAAGCGGCAACGGCGCCGGGATGCACGGGTCAGCCACCATCTTGGTAGGCAACTACATCATGGACCTTGACTACCAGAGGATGGCGGGGGTGCTCCGGGTGCCCGACGAGAAGTTCAGAGACAAGATGGCGAAGAGCATGGAGCAGTGGGTAACCACCCTCAGGAGAGAGCTCGGGGAGAGCCCGCCGCCTGAACGCATTAAGGAGGTCCACGCCGAGGCATTCCAGGAACTCTTGGGTGTGACGCTCACGCCGGGGGAGCCCACCGAGACGGAGCGGCGCATCTATGCCGAGGAGACCCTACCGCGGCACACCGGCAGGGAGTGGCTCTACATGGAGGCGCCCTGCGGCAGACCCGGGCGGGCCGTGAAGATCGCCCACGACGTGAAGGTGGTTGAGGCGGACCACAAGGCGGGGAAGCTCATAAGGCTCAGGGCCGAGGTCAAGGGAACAGAGATATTGGACCTGCAGATAACGGGGGACCTGTTCGTCATCCCCAAGGAGGCGGTGGGGAAACTTGAGGCAGCGCTTGTGGGGGCCCACCTAGAGGAGAGAGAGCTCTTGGAGAAGGTTGCGGGGTTCTACGAGGAGAAAGGCCCCGAGAGCCCCGGCGTGTCGCCTAAGGATTACGTGGACGCCTTGATGAAGCTGAGAACGCTTCTCTAAAATATTTCCTGCAAGATAAACCGTTTAAGAAGGGCTGTCGGCCGAGCTACTTCATTATGCGTATCTTGCTGGGCTCTACGCCCGCGTCGAGGAGCCCGGTGAGCGTCATGACCTCGCCCTTCGCCATTTCTATCTTCTTCAACGCCGCATCGCTGAAGCTGAAGGCCGCCACCTTCAAGGGCTTGCTGAGGCTTCCAGCGGCCAGCACCTTCCCCGGCACCGCCACGACTTCGCCCTCCGAGGCGTGTCTGTCGATGCGGCTCAGGTTCACGGCTACCCTTCTGCGTTTGGGCTTGTTCAGCTCCTCCGCGAGGGCGCCCCATATGGCTTTACCCGTCTCATCCGAGGCTGTTTTCAACGCGTTTATGGTGTCCTTGAGTGTCTGGTTCATCATTACTCTACGTCATCTCCCTGGTATTTCTCGTCCCCTTCCTCTTCATCCTCGTCGTAGTCTCCCGAGCCCACACTGTAGAGCCTGCCCTCGTCTATCTCAGGCAGCTCGAAGTCGCTGATCTCGTCGTGGACCTCATCTGCGTCGACCTTTTCAACCAGGATGCTGAGCTTGCCTTTAAGGATCTTTACAGCCTCCTTCACTATACGCTCAGGCGGGAGGCCGCCGGTGGACTCCACGGTGAAAAGGAACTCGTCTTTCTTGAGCCCCTGCATGATCTCTTCGTGGCTCACCAGCTCCCTGCAGGGGTGGTGCTTCTCGAAGCCCTGGATGTCGATTATCTTTAACTTGTCTCCGTCAAGGGTGGCGATCCCGTCGCCGCAGGATTCCACGCACTTTTTAGCGGCGGCCTCGTCCTCCACCTCGACCAGTGCCACGTTCTGGTAGACGCACATCGAGACGGGGCTCCACTTGGCGTGCACCTTGCCCTGACCCAGCTGGGCGTAAGCCTCGAACTTTATGGCCTGCCCCGGCGCCAGCTTCGCGAGGGGGATGCGGCTACTGACGGGTGCGATGGACGTGTCCTCTGGTATCAGGTCGCCGCTGTACACCGTCACCGTGTCTTCCCCTGCCTCGACATCCATGGTAAGCACGGCCCTGCACTTGGGGCAGCCCAGCTCCGCCTCGCAGTCGCAATCCTCGGGGAGCACGTAACTCTCCAGGTTGGTCTTGAGGGGCACCAGCCCTACGCGGTGGGCCAGCACCTCGTCCGAGACGAGGCTTGAGTTGTCGAAGTAGAATATGTCTTCGACTACCATCATAGGGACCTCGGATACCATGGTGCGGCGGAGGGCGTTCGCGAAGGCGACGCCCACGCCCTCCACTAGGAACCTTATGGTCTCCTCGTCCAAGCTTACGACCTTTGTCTTCAAGGTGTTCAGAGGCTCCTACGGCCTTCTTCCTCTTCTTCCACCTGGCCTCCTTGTGCCGTCGTGGGGGATGGGGGTGGACTCCTCGATTCT
>CAZBUI010000132.1:0-5913 GCA_964495055.1 uncultured Candidatus Bathyarchaeia archaeon
AACCCGGGCTTGTTGAGGTACTCCTCGGTGACGGCGGCTGTGCGGGCCGAGATGGCGCCGTCGAAGAAGAACTTGAGGCCGCATACCCTGAGCCAGTCGTCGCCGAGGCCCCTGTATATGCCTAGGTCTCTGAGCTGGGGGAAGAGGTCTATGGCGACGTCCATCCTGACGCGGACGGGAAGGCCCCCGCCGTTCTTCAGGTCCAGGGCGGCCCTGATCTCGTGCTTCTTCACGGTGTCGTATACGCAGGTGATGCCGTGCTCTGCGCACTCGGTGAGTATCATCCTGGCGCCCTCGAGGGACTGTCTGCGTGTGGGGGTTATGGGCTCGGGGCAGACCAGGTCCAGCGCCTTCTCGTGGATGCCGCCGGTGAGCTCCCCGGTCTCGGGGTCCCTGTCGAACCTGCCGCCCACGGGGTCGGGGGTGTCCCGGGAGACTCCGGCGTCCGTGAACGCCCGGGTGTTGGCCATATAGAAGTGGCCGCCCACGGTGGAGATGAGTATGGGGTGCTCGGTGCTCGCCTCGTCCAGCTCCCAGCGGGTGGGGTGCCGCTTCTCTTGTAGCTTGGAGTCGTCCTCCTGGTAGCCCGTGACCCATTGGCCCTCCGGGGTCTCCCTGGCCCGTTCCCTGAGCCTCTCCACGATGTCGGCTATGGAGTGGACGCCGGCCTCCTCGCTGAGGTCCACGTTGAGCATCCTCCGGGCCCCCGTGGATATCATGTGGCAGTGACTGTCTATGAACCCGGGGACCACGGTCCTCCCGCCCAGGTCGATGACCTCCGTGCCTTCGCCCCCGAACTCCATGACCTCGGCGGTGGTGCCCACCCTCTCTATCCGGCTGCGCCTCACCGCCACGGCCTCGGCCACCGTCTCCGCGGGGTCCATGGTCACAACCTTCCCGTTGACAAGCAAAAGATCAGCTTTCAATCGATTCACCAACGTGTAACCTTTGGACTCAACTGCTAAATATTATATTCCCAGCGGCCGACCATGAACCATGTCAGACTCCGATCAAATCCGGGAGATGGAGAAGAGGTACGTCTACGGGACGTGGAGGTACGAGCACACGTGGAACCCCATGGTCGTGGACAGCGCCGAGGGCGTCCACTTCACCAGCCTCGACGGCAAGCGGGTGTTGGACTTCAGCAGCCAGCTCATGTGCAGCAACCTGGGCCACAGCGCCGACGAGGTCAAGGAAGCCATGGCCGAGCAGGCCCGGAGGCTCTGCTACGCCGCCCCGGGGTTCGCCACCGTCCCGGCGGCGCTCCTGGGCAGGAAGCTGGCCGAGATAACGCCGGGGAGCCTCGACAAGAGCTTCCTCACCATCGGCGGCGCCGAGGCCAACGAGGCTGCCATCAAGATCGCCAGGCTCTACACCCGCAAAACCAAGCTGATATCCAGGTACAGGTCGTACCACGGCGCCTCGTCGGGCGCCATAGCGTTGACGGGCGACCCCCGCACCCAGTACGCGGTGGGTATGCCCGGCGTCGTCAGGGCCCCCGACTGCTACTGCTACAGGTGCCCCTTCGGGAAGGAGTACCCGGGCTGCGGCGTCACCTGCGCCGAGATCATAGACGAGATCATCAGGATGGAAGGCCCCCGGACGGTGGCGGGGGTGGTCATGGAGCCCATCGTGGGCAGCAACGGCATACTGGTGCCCCCCGACGAGTACATGCCCCGGGTCAGGGAGATATGCGACCAGCATGAGGCGCTGCTCATCGACGACGAGGTCATGGCGGGCTTCGGCCGCACGGGCAGGATGTTCTGCATAGAGCACTGGGACGTGGTGCCCGACATCATGACCATGGCCAAGGGCATCACCGGCGCCTACATACCCATGGGGGCAGCGGTGACCACCCGGAAGATCGCCGACTACTTCGACAAGCCCGAGAACCTGTTCGTCCACGGCCAGACCTACGCCATGCACCCCCTGGTGTGCGCGGCGGCCCTCGCGGCCATAGAGCAGTACGGCAAGCACAACCTGGTGGAGAACGCCGCCGAGATGGGAGAGGTGCTGGGTAAGCGGCTCATGGAGCTAAAAGAGGATCACAAATCGGTGGGAGACGTGAGGGGCAAGGGCCTGTTCTGGGGCGTCGAGCTGGTCAAGGACCGCGACACCAGGGAGCCCTTCGTGACGAGGGAGCAGAAGTTCGAGCCCAACATGCTGAAGCGGGTGAGCGCGGCGTGCATAGAGCAGGGCGTCTACGTTGTGAACGTCATCAACACGCTGATCGTGGCGCCGCCGCTGGTCGTCGGCGAGGAGGACATAGAGAAGGGCGTGGCGGCGCTGGACGAGGCCCTCAAGGTGGCCGACAAAGAAGCTAAGTGAGGCTCCCCAAGAGCTCCACCCTCTTCCTCTTCCTTTTCACCAGGTAGTCGAAGGCGTCGGGCAGGTCGGGCAGCAGCTCGCCCGAGGTCTTGGCCGCGTCGAGGCAGAACCTTATCAGGGTCTCCTCGTTTCTCAGCGCCGCCGCCAGGTCCTCCGAGAGGGACTCCCCGGTATAGTCTTCCAGCTGATATTTCTTCGGGTCCAGCTGTGTGGAGGTGATGCCCACCTCGTAGGCGTCCGTCACCCCGAACCTGTAGGCCCTCTCGACCCGCGCCTTGTGCCTCTGGTTCTCGTCGGCGAGCCGGTTGAACGTGTCCCGGTGATCCGGGTAATGCTCGGCCAGCGCCCTGTACCCCTCGGTCGACTCCGTCTCCAGCCGAGCGTGGTGGCTTATTATCTGGCTGGTGGTCCTGAGCACTAGGGCCACCGCTGGATGACGACCTTGTTCTCGGTGAAGAAGTCCACGGCGTCCCTGCCCTGGCCGTGGAGGTCGCCGAAGAAGCTGTCCTTCATGCCGCTGAACGGGAAGAACGCCATGGGGGCGGCGGTGCCTATGTTGACGCCTATGTTGCCGCATTTCACGTCGTACTGGAACCGTCGGGCGGTGCCGCCGTTGGTGGTGAATATGCTGGCGGCGTTTCCGTAGCTGAGGCTGTTAATCATCTCTATTGCATCGTCCAGGTTCTCCGCGGTGAGCACGCTCATCACTGGCCCGAATATCTCCTCACGGGCGATGGCCATGTCCAAGCTGACGCCCTCGAAGATGGAGGGGCCGAGGAAGCACGTCTCCGGGTACGGGTCGCAGCTGTACTCCCTGCCGTCCATGGTGAGCTTGGCTCCCTCCTTTAGGCCGGTCTCGACGTAGCCCACCACCCGCCTCTTACGGGGCTCCGCCTGGAGGGGCCCCATCTGGACGCCCTCCTCGAGGCCGTAGCCCAGCTTCAACGCGGCGGCTCTCTCCTTGATGACCCCCAGGATCTTGTCTATGAAGGCATGGTCGTCGCCCACGAAGACGAGGTTGGCGCCGGCGAGGCACCTCTGTCCTGTGTTGCCGAAGAAGCTGGACATGAGGGACGAGACGGTGAGCTCCAGGTCGGCGTCTGGTGTCACCACGAGGAAGTTCTTGGCGCCGCACTGGGCCTGAACCCGTTTCCCGTGGGCCGCGCCGGTCCGGTAGATTACGTCCCTGCCTACCTTGGTGGAGCCTACGAAGCTGACGCCCTTGACAGCGGGGTTCTCCAGTATCTCGGTGACGGGCTCGGCCTCGCCGTTGACCAGGTTGACCACGCCAGGCGGGAACCCGGCCTCGTCGATGAGCTCCACCAGCTTCATCATGCTCAGGGGCGTCCACGGGCTCGGCTTGATGACATATGTGTTGCCAGTGGCCACGGCGTAGGGCATGAACCATAGGGGCACCATGAAAGGGAAGTTGAACGGCGCCACGCACGCGAAGACGCCGAGGGGCTGCTTGATGAGCGTCTCGTCGATGCCCCTGCTGATGTCCTCGGCGTTGTACCCCATCATGAGGCTGGGGATGCCCGTCGCCATCTCAACGTTCTCTATGCCGCGGCGCACCTCGCCCCGCGCCTCGTCGATTACCTTGCCGTGCTCCATGGTGACGACGCGGCCCAGCTCCTCGAAGTTCTCCTCCAGCAGCTGCTTCAGCGCCATCAGGTAACGCGCCCTGGTGAGGGGAGTGGTCCGCCTCCACCGCGGGAACGCCTCGTTCGCCGCGTCCACCGCCGCCTTGACGTCCTCTCTGTGGCCCACGGGTACCTCTGCCAGCTTCTTCAGGGTGGCGGGGTTCACCACGTCCCTGGTCTCCGAGGCCTCCGACTCGACCCACTCGCCGTCTATGTAGTTCTTCAGCTCGATAACGCCCTTGATGGGCTCCTCAAGTACGACCAATACACAACCATCCTCCAGTTCTTTGACTGACCTTGACTCATAATATGCGTTGAAGCCGATTAAAAATATCGTGCAGAGCCGCATAGGCTTAGATTTGACCAAAGGCTCACCCATCCCAATCGCACAGCGCCAGACTTTAGGCTCGCAGGGACCCTGAACGTATCCGTTTCCTCATCTCGTCGAGGGAACCCCGCCAACCGTTGATGTCCTCGGACCACCACGTGGCCCCAGCAGCCTCCCACCTTTCTACTATCTCTCCACCGTCCTCTGGTCTGCTCGGCGTCTGGCCGCCGACGACGACATCGAAAGGCTCAGTTGAGCGGCGGTGTCCCTCGATGTAGTCGAGTATGTGTTTCAGGTCGCTGACTGTGAGGGAGTCCGGCCAGTCCCGAGTCGGGTACACGCCGTCGTAGCGTGCGGCCCGGCGGAAGGGTCGCCTATTAGGCCAGAAGCCGGCCACCCAGATGGGTATCCTGGGCTGGAAGGGCTTAGGCGTGAAGGTAACCTCCTTCAGCCTGTAGTGTCTCCCATTATAGCTGAAGGGCTCCCCCGTCCATAGACCCGTGAGTATGTCCAGTCCCTCGTCCAGCTTCTCACCCCGCACCCGAGGGTCCGGGTCCTCGCCGAAGGCGCTGAACTCCTGGGGCGGGTTGCCGAGCCCCACGCCCACTATGAGCCTCCCCTTGGAGAGGCGGTCGAGGGACACGGTCTCCTTGGCTACCTTCCATGGGCGGCGGCGGGGTAGGGGCGTTATCATGGTGCCGATTCTTATCCGGCTGGTCCTGGTGGCCACGACGGCCAGCGTGACGAGAGGGTCGCCGACGGGCCCGTAGCCCTGCAGGTGGTCCCAAGTGAAGAAGCCGTCCCAGCCCGCGTCCTCGGCGTCGACGGCGAGGCCGGCCACCGTGTCCGGGTCGTGGTAGTCGCCGAAGTTGGGCACGTTCACGCAGTACCTCATGGGTTCATCAATGTCTGCATAGAATAAGAAAGGGATAAAAACTTCTCTAAGCCGCCACGCCCAGCCGTCTCATGAAGAGCAGCGCCACGGCCTTGCTGCACTGGATTATCTCGTCGATGCTGGCGTTCTCGTCCTGCTTGTGGCCCCTGCTGTAGGCGCCGCCCACGCCGAAGTTGACGCAAGGCATCCCGCCGTCCACCACCTGGTAGTTCATGTCCGTGCTGGCCAGGGTGCCCGTGAACGGGAGCATCCTCCCCGTGGCTTCCGCGATTATGTCCCTGCAGCTTACCGCGTAGGGGTCGTCGGCCTGGACCACGTAGCCCTCCCTGTAGTTCACGACGCCGAGCTCGTACTCCAGGTCCGCGTCGGTGGCCTTGACGCCGTCCAGCACCGCCTTGAACTCGTCGTGCACCGCCTGGTAGGATTCGCCGGGCACCATGCCCCGGAGCACCTCCTCCTCGCAGTGGTCGGGCACGGTGGCGCCCTGGACGCCGCCCTTGATGGTGCCTATGTTGAGCATGGCGGTCATGGACGTTACGCCCTTCTCGCGGAGGGCGTCGCCTAGGTCGATTCCTGGAACCTGGACCCGCCTCCTGAGGAGGACGTTCCTCCAGTAGTCGTTCAGGGCGACGTTGAGCTTGCTCATCTTCTCTATGGCGTTCACGCCGAGGATGGGGGTCTGGCCGTGCCAGCTCACGCCCCGGGTCTTGAGGAGGAAC
>CAZBUI010000133.1:0-5891 GCA_964495055.1 uncultured Candidatus Bathyarchaeia archaeon
TCCACGTCACCTCCCGGACCTACGAGACCATAGGCTTGGCGGGGGTGGCGGAGCGGGTGCAGTACACCCGGGAGGCGCCGCACATGGCGTCCGAGTGGGGGAGCGGCCGCGCCATCGAGAGCAGGCAGTGCTACGAGGCCAGGAGCCGCGGCGTCCTCATACCCCGGTCCGGGGACTTCCAGCCCGTGATGACGCTGGAGGAACTGCTCAGGCTCGACCACGGCGCCCTCATACTGACGCCCGACGTGGGTCTCCACGAGGACGTGGGGGTGCTGGACTTCGACAGCATGTTCCCCAGCCTCATGGTGAAGCACAACATAAGCTACGAGACGGTGCGCCGGGAGGCCGGCGAGGGCTTCGTGATAGACTTCACCCGGGAGGCCCTGCAGCGGCGCCTCCACTACAAGTACCGGAGGCGGGCCCTGGAGGAGGGCTCACCGGAGTGGCGGTGGTGCGACGGCCGCCAGAACGCCCTCAAGAGCATACTCTTCTGCACCTACGGCTACAGCGGCTGCTGGGCCAACAGGTTCGGCAACTTCGACACCTTCATGGAGATCAACAGGGTGGCCCGGGACAGCCTCGTGGCCACCATGAACATAGCCCGGGAGCACGGGTACAGGGCCGTCTACGGGAACAATGACAGCCTTTTCCTCAAGCGCCCCGGCGCCACCCGCCGCGACTATGAGGAGCTGGCCCGGGTCGTCTCGACGCGGCTGAGGCTCCCCATGTCCGTCGAGAACGTGTTCAGGTACCTGGTGCTTCTGCCCCAGAAGAACGAGCTGAACATAGGCGCCGCCAACAGGTACTACGGCAGGACCCTCGAGGACCGGTATGTCTACAGAGGGATAGAGACACGGAGACGCGACACCGTGCCCTACGTGGCCCGGGTCCAGCGGGAGGTCATCGACGCCCTACTGAGCCAAGGCTCCGCTGAGGAGGTAGCCAGCGAGGGAGTTGAGCAGGCGCTGGGGGTCCTGAACCTGGCGTGCCGCCGCATCCGCAGGGGTAGGGTGCCCGCCGAGGAGCTGCGCATCACCACCACCCTGCGGCGGCGCCCCGGAGAGTACAAGGCCAAGCTGCCCCACGTCGCCGCCGCGGAGGCCCTGGGCATGGCCAAGATGAGGGTCGAGGAGAGGACGCCCATAGAGTACGTCTACGTGGACGCGGGGCACAGCAGCAGGTTCCGCAGGGTGCGGCCCGCGCTGTACCGGGGCAGGGTGGACGCCGACAAGTACGTGGGCCTCGTCAAGGAGGCGGGGCGCAGCGTGCTGCTGCCCTTCGACGCCGACCTGGAACGAGGCCGCGGCCGGCAGCCCAGCCTCACGGAGTTCACGTAGCCGCGGGGAAACCTTCTATACGCTCCGCGGCTCATTCAACTCATGTTCGACTGCATCTTCAGAGGCGGCAGGGTCGTGGACGGCACCGGCAACCCTTGGTTCAGCGGCAACGTCGCCGTCAAGGACGGCCTGATAGCCGAGGTGGGGCGGGTGGAAGGCGACGCCGAGACCGTGATCAGGCTCCGAGGCGAGGTCGTGGCGCCCGGGTTCATCGACACCCACAGCCACTCCGACCTACTGCTCTTCACCGAGCCCCAAGCCGAAGCCAAGATAATGCAGGGCATAACCACGGAGATCGTGGGACAGGACGGCCTGGGGGAGGCGCCCATAAAAGAGGAAGTCGTCGCGGAGTGGAGGAGGTACCTCTCAGGACTCAACGGTGACCCGGACATAGAGTGGACTTGGAGGACCATGGGCGAGTACCTCGACGCCCTTGAGGAGGCGGGGCCGTCCATCAACGTGGCGAGCCTCGTCGGCCACGGCAACCTCAGGCTGGCCGCCATGGGTATGGAGGACAGGCCCCCGGAGGCGGAGGAGTTAGCGGAGATGAAGCGGCTCCTCGCCGAGAGCCTGCGGGGCGGCGCGGTGGGCCTCAGCACCGGGCTCATATACGCGCCTTGCATCTACTCGGACACCGAAGAGCTCATCGAGCTCTGCCGGGTATCGGCGGAACACGGAGGAGTCTTCATGGTCCACATGAGGAACGAGGGCGACACGCTTCTTGAGAGCATAGACGAGGTCGTCGAGGTGGGCGAAGCCTCAGGCGTCCACGTCCACGTCAGCCACTTCAAGGCGAGCGGAGAGGCGAACTGGGGCAAGTCGGTCAACTCACTGAGGAGACTGGAGGAAGCCAAGGCGCGTGGCATCTAGGTATCCTTCGACCAGTACCCCTACACGGCGGGCAGCACCTTCCTGAGCAGCCTGCTACCGACCTGGCTCCACGCCGGCGGCGTCGAGAAGCTGCTGGAGCGCCTCGAAGACCCAGAGGTCAGGCAAAGGATAACACGGGAGTACGCCGCAGGCAGGTCGAGGACCCCCAGCTGGGACAGGCTCCTAGCGACGAACCTCCAGACAGAGAGGAACATGGTCTACGAGGGCAAGACGATGAAGGAGATAGCGGAGGCCCGGGGCCAGACCGAGGTGGACGCGCTGATGGACATTGTGCTTGAGGAGATGAACGCCACCAGCATGATCAGCTTCACCATGAGCGAGACAGACGTCACCAGGATAATGGGCCCCCCTCTTGGCACAGTGTGCACCGACGGCCTCCTCCTCGGGAAACCCCACCCCAGAGCCTACGGCGCCTTCCCGCGGGTGCTCGGAAAATACGTGAGGGAAGGCGTCATCAGGCTGGAGGACGCGGTACGCAGGGTCACCAGCCACCCCGTCCAGATACACGGCCTACGGGGTAGAGGCATAATAAGGCCAGGCTGCGCGGCGGACATAACGGTGTTTGACCCCGAGACCATCGCCGACACGTCGACGTACAAGGACCCGAGGCGCCACCCCGGGGGATAACCCACGTCATGGTGAACGGCGTCTTGACGGTGATGGATGGCGCGCACACGGGGGCGAGGGCTGGCAGGGTACACCGCCACGAACCCTAGAACGGCGTCAATCCTCACGTTTTTACATCCACGGCGCGAATTCATTCACATGTCGATAGGAATCAAGGGGAAATGGGTCATCGCCTACGACGGCGCCGAGCACAGGCTCCTCAGGGACGGCATCGTGGTGACCGAAGGCAACAGGATCAAACACGTAGGGAAGAGCTACCAGGGCGACGTGGACAGGTGGATAGACGCCTCCCACCACGTCGTCATCCCGGGCATGATCTGCACCCACACCCACGCCAGCACCGCCCCCAAGGACAAGAGCTTCATAGACGACACAGGCGCCCGCCACTTCTACATGAGCAGCCTAGGCGAGAACCTAACCGCCCTGGGCAAGAGCATCCGCCCCGAGGACCACCACGTCTTCGCTAGGTACAGCATGGCCGAGCTGCTGAGGAGCGGCTGCACCACAATGCTGGAGATAGGAATGGTGGGCAGCTTGGGGGCCGAGGCGACGGTCAGGCACATAGGCGAGCTGGGCATACGCGCCGTCGAGGGATGCAACGTAGAGGACGGGCGCTGGGCGCGAAGCCAGGGTGCCAACCTGGAGACCGAGTGGCTCGGCCTAGAGCACGGCATGAGGCTCCTAGACGAGGCCGAGCGCTTCGTCAAGAGGTACGACGGCGCCTTGGGCGGGAGGCTCATAGCCGCCCTCTACCCCAGCACCGTGGACAAGGTGAGCGGGCCCCTCCAGAAGGAGGTGAGGGTGAAGGCTGACGAGCTGGGGTGCCCCGTCACGATACACGCCGCCCAGTGGGTAGTCGAGTTCCAGAACATGCTCAGGATGTACAGGAGGACCCCCATAGAGTACCTCGGCGACACCGGACTCCTGGGCCCCGACCTCATCATAGGCCACGGCTGGGCCGTCGCGGGGCACCCCCTCCTCGCCTACCCGCCGGCCGGCGGCGGCGACCTGGAGCTGCTCGCGAGGAGCGGAGCCACGGTGAGCCACGACCCGCTGGTCTTCGCCAAGAGGGGGAACAAGATGCACAGCCACAGCGGCTACCTGGCGGTGGGGATCAACGTCAGCATAGGCTGCGACACCAGCCCCCAGGACATGCTCAACGAGCTGCGCATGGCCAGCTACATGAGCAAGGTGGCGGACTGGAGCTGCTTCAGCGGCGCCGCCCGCGAAATATTCACAAGCGCAACCCTAGGCGGCGCGAAGGGGCTCGGCAGGGACGACTTGGGCAGGCTCGCCCCCGGCGCCCTCGCCGACATAGCCGTGATCGACATGGAGACCCTGAACAACGTCCCCTGTAGAGACCCCGTGAAAAACCTGGTGAACTCCGCCACCCGCGAAGACGTGGATTACGTCGTCGTGGACGGCGTGGTCGTGGTGGATGAAGGTGTGCTACTCACCGTCGACGAAGAGAAACTGGTGAGCCAGGTGCAGACAACCACGGAGACCATCTGGGACAGGATACCAGAGAACCACTACCTAGGCAAGACAAGCGACGAGGTGAGCCCCCAGAGCTTCAAGCCCTGGCGGCAGCCCCCCGCCTAAAACACAGCCAGCCCCCAACGGACAACCCATACAAGAGTCCACCCAACACAAGACCCCAAACCAGAACAGGTGCAGAACAGAACCAGAACAGAACCAGATCACCCCAAAAACGCCCAAAAACAAAAAACAAGACAAAACCAACACCCAAACACGACACACCACCCAAGGGGGAGAGGGCCCATACGCACGGCAGCCACGGCGCCGAGCAAGACGCTTCCACTATACTAGTCCAGCCTTCTCCACGCCGACATAGCCGATGAGCCCCGTGCAGTCCGTCTCCCCCACTAGGCTACTTCCCTGTATGCCTCCTTACCCAGGCCGAAGGCCCTCATGTTAAGCTCGAGGAACCGCGGCCTCAGGCTGCCCCGCAGCGTCGAGAGCATCGTCTCCTCGCCGAACGGCAGCTCCCCACTCTCCGTGAGCGCCCCGAGCATGACGACGTTGGTGGCGATGGGGTCACCCGCCTCTTCGGCCAGACTCGTGGCGTCGAAGGCAACCAGCCTCTCTGTGACCTTGCCAAGGAGCACCATGAGCTCGCCCATCCCCGGGTAAGGCACCAAACCCGATATGACCTCAACGGGGGCCGTCACCCGCTTGTTCACCAGCGCGAGGCCGCCGTCCTTCAGGTAGGTCACGCCTCGGCGGACCGCCTCCGCTGGCTCGAACCCCACAAGCACATCGGCCTCCCTCTTCCTTATCTGGGGGTTATTCGCCGCATCCCCTATCTGGATGTGCCCCATCACCGGGCCCCCGCGCTGCGCCATACCGTAAGTCTCACCAATCTTGACGTGGAGCCCAGCGTTGATGGCCGCCTCGGCTAACAGCCTAGAAGCCAGCAAGGTCCCCTGGCCGCCCACACCCGAGATCACTACCTTGAACGACTTCACGCGTCACCCCTCCTGTGGATGGCGCCCACCGGGCAAACCTGGGCGCAGCTGGTGCAGCCCATGCAGAGCGTCGTGTCTATGCTGGCTTTGAGCTCGTCTTCGTTCCACATTAACGCGGGGCATCCATAGGTGTTCAGGCACTGCTTGCAGCCTATGCAGGCTTCCTGATCTACGATGTATACCGGCGGCCTCCCCGGCCTCATGTTACGCACGGCGACCATGGCGCACTCCCTGCGGGCGATCACCATGGCGACGCCGTCGAACTCCAGCATACTCTTGAACGCCTCCTCCGTAGCTTCCAAGTCATAGGGGTCTACGACCTCGACGTGTTTGACGCCCGAGGCTCTGGCGATGTCCTCGATCATTATGGGCTCAACTTGGTCGCCTGTCGCAGTCCGGCCGAGCTGGGGGTTGGTCTGGAACCCGGTCATGGCGACGGCCTGGTTGTCCGCCACGACCACCTTTATGGGCGCCTTGTTGTGGACCGCGTTCTGGAGGGCCGGGATCCCCGCGTGGAAGAAGGTGCCGTCACCTATCCAGGCTATGG
>CAZBUI010000134.1:0-5858 GCA_964495055.1 uncultured Candidatus Bathyarchaeia archaeon
GGCACCTCCCTCCTCGTCGAGATCTACCTAGACACGCGGTACCCCGAGACAACTATCACGGTGACTCTCCCCGAGCTCCAACTCGACCAAGAACACGTGTACAGCTTCCAGCGGGAGGGCCAGCGGGTGGGCACCCACAGCTACACCGTCACAGGCAGAGAGGGAACAGTGGCGTCAACTAGGTACACAATGGTCTCCACCACTGACATCACGTACAAGGACGAGCGCCTGCTGCTCCACGCAGAGTACGTCTTCGACCACCTCTACAGGCCCCTGAGCTACGAGTTGAACGCCACCGTGGAAGACAAACAAACCCGGATACAAGCCGCGTTCACCCAAGGCGATGCCGTGGTAACCGTAGTCTCAGACGGCGACGCCGCGGAGCACACCGAGGAGGTGCCGGAGGGAGCCCTGCTTATCGAGAACCAGATGCCCGGGTACTGGGAGATACTTTTCCAGTCCACCGCCCTCACCCCCGGGAAGAGGTACATATTCGACGCGTTCATCCCCCAGCGGGGGTCATCGACGAGGATGACCCTCACCGTGGACAAAGAGACCTCCAAGGTGAGTCACGACGGCTTGGACCTAGACTGCAGCGTCGTCAGGGAGGCCAAAATGGGCCTAGTCTTCTACCTGTACGGCGGCGAGCTCATACTGTACAGGGACGACGCCAACGGTGTCGCCATGACGAAAGAATCCTAGAGGGGCTTCCTGAGGATCCACCTCTCATAGTACAGCCTGACTTCACCCTCGTCGAGATCGAACCAGACCTTCATCCTCCCTGTCTCGTTGCCGTACACCCAGAACTCGCTGCAGCAGGGATCATCAGAGACCGGTATCAGCGGCCCCGTCTGTTCCCCCATCTTGCTCTTGGCCGTTCCCACGAGCGTGGCCCCCTTCTGCTCCACCTCCACCTTGAAAACGTCTCTATATGATGAGTAGGTGCCCGTCAGCCTCTTCCAGTGCTCCCATTGGGCGAGGTACGGTACCTCGCTAAGCGGGTTCCTGTCCATGAGCAGCGCCAGGGCAGTGTGGGGTATGGAGCTGCCCCAGTAGCCTGTGTTGCTCAGGTACGCCACCCCCACGCCGAGGTCGGGGATGAACCCCTGGAACGCTGCGGAAACTCCCGTGGAGCCGGTGTGAGCCACCAGCTCGTGCCCCAGGAAATCCATGACCCCCCAGCCGTAGCCGTAGCTATTTCTCCCGAAAACGTTGTCGGGGCGCCTAGTGTGGGGCTTGAACATCTCCTTTAACAGGTCCTCGCCGAGGATAGCCTCGTCACCGCCTTGGAGGTACATCGACAAGTAGCTCGACAGCTCGACGACGGAGCTCAGTATACCGCCGGGCGCGTATATGAGGGGGTGGAACGGGTGAACCGTGGCCTTCTGCCTACCGTCCGGCTCCTTCCAGTAAGCCGTCATCGCGTCGACGTCCGACTCGAACCGTTCACGCAGCAGCGTCGTCCGATCCATGCCCAAGGGCCCGAAGACCCGCTTCCTGAGGTACTCCTCCAGCCCCAGCCCGCTGACCTTCTCCACTAGGAGCCCTAGCAGAGTGAACCCGGCGTTTAGGTAGAAGTACTTCTCCCCTGGCTTGGCGTCAACCTCGCCGCCGGCCGCGTTCATGTACCCATAGAAGTCCGACTCACTCGTGAGGGGTATCCAGCCCTCCCCGAGGCTCATCCGCTCGATGAGTATGTTGGCCGTGCCGAGGCTCGGCACCCCGGAGCTGTGAGACATGAGGTGGTGCACCGTGATGGGGCTGTCATCGAACCCTATCCCCAGCGGCAGGTAGTCCCGCACCGGGTCGATTACCTCCAGCTTCCCCTCCTCTACGAGCTGCATCACGGCCAGGCATATGAACGACTTGGTGCAGCTCCCTATCCCGTAGAGGGTGTCAGGCGTCGCCGGGAGGCTCCTCTCCAAGTTCCGGGAGCCGTAGCCCCTCCTGTAGACTATCTCCCCGTCCCGGAGGAGGGCCACGCTCACGCCGGGGGCGTGGGCCTTCTCCATGGCCCCCGAGGCTATACTGTCAAGGGTGGACCTTGATTCATCTGAGAATTTAGACATAACATACGTTTGGCGTGGAGGTAGATTAGTTTATTCCGCCTTCAACGCCAGCGCGAGGGCCCCGTAGAGGACTATGTCTTCCCCGAGGGGAGTGATCTTTATCTCGGGCAGCCTGTTGATGACGTGCCTAGCTACGTGGCGCTGTATGGGCTTCAGTATCAGCTCGGGGTTGTTGAGGGCCACGCTGCCGCCGATGGTAATTAATTCGGGGTCGTAGGCGTTCACGATGTCGGCCACCCCGACGGCGTTTATCATGCCCACCTCTTCGACTACCCGGAGAGCCGTCTCGTCGCCCTGCTTGGCGGCGTCGAATATCGTCTCCGTGGTGATTGCCTCGGTGTCGCCGCCGCATAGGACGGCTAGGAGGCTATTGTCCCACTTCTCTTTTCTCAGGAGCGTCTGGGTGAACCTCGGTATGTTCATGCCGCCGCAGTAGGCCTCCCAGTGGCCTGGGCAGCCGCAGCCGCATATGATCTCGCTTTCGGGGTCGATGGTGAGGTGGCCCACCTCCACGGCGTTGCCGTCCTTGCCCATCAGGAGGTGGCCGTCCACCATGGCTCCGCCGCCGAGGCCCGTGCTAAAGGTGATATAGAACAGGTTCTGGACGCCCCTGCCGGCGCCGTATACGTGCTCCCCGAGGACGCCGGCGGTGCAGTCGTTGGCCATCCTCACGAGGACAGCGAACTCCTCCCGGAGGGGCTCGGCCACGGGTGTCTCGCTGAAAGGGTAGTTGGGGGTGTTCGTTATCACGCCCTTCACCAGGTCCAGGGGGCCGATGGAGCCCACTCCGATGGCCCTTGGGCCGTCATCGAGTCTCCTGATCATCCTGATGATCTGTGTGGGCACGCCTCTGGGCCCGTTTGCCCTGTCTGTAGCCTCGACTATCTTCTCGTGTATTCCTTCCCTGCTGCCCGAGGCTACACGGATCTTGGTGGCCCCTATGTCCACGGCGATGAAAGACAACTCGGCTCATAGAGACAGGGTTCGGTGATGTTATATGGTTACTGCTTGGCGCTGCTCTGGTCTTCAGGCCCAAGTTTCGAGAGATTAAAGATATACAGCGATATTAATGGATATATTACAATATGCTGGGTGCCTTCACCCCGTCTTTCCATTACGCGGCTACTGCTTCAGATCACTAGAACCTAAGCTGGACGTCGTTGCGCTGAATCCACTCCCTGATTGCCTGCTCGCCTGCGATGCTCAGGGCCCCCTTCTTGTTGCCGTATAGCCTCGCTACGATTTCGCGGAACCTTCGATCGGTCTCGTCTTCCAGCGACAATAACAGTTTACCCATGGCGTCAAGGGTGTATAGATATCTATAAAAATCTTAGGCTGGCCAAAACGGGTTCATGTCATCCAAAGATAAAAACGGTGGCCGTGGATGCTAGTTTAAGCGGGATCATGGTGGCGCCATGGATGAAGAATCCTGAAAAAAAGGCCTCTTCCGCGGCGAAAATTGTCTGAAGAAAGTCAATTAAGGAGTTACATGCATTTACTATAAAAAATCTGTCATGAGATTCTATATACTGATAAATACTTTTACGCGGCTGAACGTTGAATAATGTAACTGATTACTCGTTCATAATCACTTTAACCTGAGGGGCGCTGGAAGAATCATCAAAGCAAGAGTGTCCCCGATGCAGCCACGCGGAGAAAGGCGCAACCAGGTCCTACAGTTGGTGATGTTGTTCTTATTCGCAGCCTGGGCTTCCAGTGTAGCCGGGGCGTCGGCTGCACCCGACTATGCCTTCGACGGCGAGTGGATCGGCGTCATCAAGCCGGGGTACCCCCAGGCGCTCGAACTCAACTTCACTATGCCGGGGGACGTGGTCACCTACAACTACACTCTGGAGGGCGGGCACACGTACCACATATACCTCATCGGAGACTACGCCAACCTGACGAGGCACCTCACAGACTACGACATATTCCTCTACAGGGAGACCGAGTTTGATCCCCTGTTCCTCTCAAGCCACACGGAGGCCGCTGGCTACCCTGAGCAGGTGAGCAACGACGGCTTGGGGCGTTACTTCACCCCCGCAGAGTCTGGGAACTACTACGTTACGGTGCGGAATGACCCCAACGAGAGCGGGGCGGCGGAGAACGCCACGCTGGTGGTGGTCGAGCACATCGAGACCGACAGGTGGTACACACGGTTCCTCCAGGAGCCCATCGAGGACGAGTTCCTGTACGACTCCGACTGGGTCTACGAGTTCGAGTCCTCTGCCCGGCGACTCAAGATAATCGTCGAGGTGCCCGACACTCTGGACATGTACGAGGCTCGGCTCTACATCATGGCCAACCCATCCAAGAGTAAAGGCAGGAGGGTCATGGGCGTCATGGCGCCTTGGGAGTCCGGGCTATACGGTAACCGCAGCGGGATATACGGGGGCTTCAACAACCACCCACAAGGCTTTAGGCACCTGAACGCCTCGGCCAGCTGCGAGCACAGCGGCGACGACATGCTCATAGACTACAGGCAGCCCATCAAGAACCCACTGCTCTACCACCTGCTGCTCATGTCAGAGTACTGCAACGGCACCGTCAGGTTCATGGTGCAGACCGACTTCACGAAGCCCGTCATCAGAGACGCCGGGTCCCCCACCGACATAGAGGGGAGCACCGACGCCGTGGTCAGATGCAGCATCGAGGACGACTCCGAGATAACCCGGGTAGACCTGCAGTACTCTGTGGATGGCGGCAAGACGTGGAGCGGCGCGCCCTACACCTCGAAGACGAACCTATACAACGGCACCATCCCGGGCCAACTAGGAGGCACCGTGATAGACTACCGCTGGGAGGCCACGGACGTAATGGGGAACACGGCCCAGCTTTCCGGCAGCGTCGGCGTGAGGACTAGCTCAGAATTATCCATCGCCGTAGAAGACTCAGAGATACTGGGAGGAGAGACGGTCACCCTCACAGGCACGCTTTCACAGCCCGGAAAGGTAAAGGTGAAGTATACTCTGGGGGACAAAGCCACGAGCTACAATATAGACACCGACGCCGAAGGCGCGTTCAGCCACGTGTTCATGCCCAACAAGCTGGGCAAGTGGACGGCGGAGGCGGTGTTCGCGGGGGACCTATCCTATCGGCCAGCGACCTCGAACAAGGAGACCTTCCGCGTGGAGAGGAAGCCGACCTCCCTGTCGCTGAACCTGAGCGCCACCGAGATAGGGCTCGGCAGCAGCGTAAACCTGACAGGCGCGTTCAGTGAGGCTCGGGCCGGGTACGAGGTTTACATATACGCCAACTGCGGCGGAAACCAGACCACGCTGCTGGCCATCACGAGTAGCGACGGGGAGTATCTCACCGTGTTCACGCCGCTGCTGTCCGGGGACTGGAGCCTGCAGGCGGAGGTGAAGCCGGACGGCATATACACGGCGGGCAGCAGGAGCACCTTCGAGCACCTGGAGGTGGGGGGACCCACCATCGCTAAACGGTTGAACGACCTCCAGACGACCATGTTCAAGCCTCCCTACGTGTACGGCGTAGGCGCCGCCCTAGGAGGCTCCATAGGTGGGGGCTTGTACCTAGCGCGGAAACGCGGCTACCTCGGAGGCAAGGGCAAGGAAGCAGAGGAAACCCCAGAGGATGAGGGCGAGGAAGACGAGGAATTCGACTTCTTCTAGTTAATATGTCATGTGATCCTGTGCTCATTTTTATTGATTTATGTTAAAAAGATGTTGTGTTAACGTTAGTTAACGCATGATTAAATGAGTAGATACATAATATTGAACGAAAGTATTTAGAATAGCGTTATTACTTATATTATTAATTTAAAGG
>CAZBUI010000135.1:0-5854 GCA_964495055.1 uncultured Candidatus Bathyarchaeia archaeon
GCTACGTCTACACCGGCCACAAGAGCAGGGACGGGTGGAAGGGCGAGCTACCCCACTACCAGTTCGTGTGCCCCATCCACGGCCTGGTCGAGACCTACCCCAGCGGCTACGAACAGCGGTTGGAGTGCCCCCTCTGCCTGGCCGAGAGGAGGGAGAAGCGCCTCAAGGTGGCAACCGGGGAAACCCTTTAACTCTGCGCGTTGTCTGAGGCTTCATGGAGCGTCTGAGCAGAGGGGATATCATCGATTCGTATGAGGCCAGCCGCGCCAAGGTCTGCGTGTACATTGCCTAGGCCCTCATCACGCGCCTGGGCAAGGAAGAAGGCAGGAGGGCCATCCGCGAGACGGTCCGGAGGATGAGCAGGGACTCCGGGTTGGAGGCCACAGTGGACCCGTTGAACACCAGGTCTGTGCGTCTCGTCGAGCGCCTCGGGTTCAAGAGGGAGGGCTGTTTAAGGGAGAGGTGCCTCTACAAGGGTGGGCGCTGAGACGAGCTCTTCTACGGCCTCCTCAGGTCCGATTGGGGGTCATAGCCTCTCGACGAACCCACGTAAGGACGGGCGGCCCCCGATATTATGGTTGCCGGGTTGCCCGTTGAAATAATAAGACACATGTAACCCTATCTTTACATCATGAGGAAGGCTCCGGTCGGCGTCATTCTTATTGCCCTGGTTTTAGGGGTCCTGCTGCTCATCAGGTTGTCCCCTCCAGTGGAGGAGGCGCCCGAGATCGTGCACGAGTTCTCCGTCCAGGGCGTGATGGGGAGGACCATCGCCTACTACTACTTCCCGGGGATATACGGCTCCCTGTACGACGCGGACAGCAACCAGCGGCTCGTGTCCAAGGCGAAGTTCTGCGGAGCCGACTATATCCTCCTGAGGGCGTTCTACAACTGCACCGCGGACGGGGCCCTCGTGGGGGACACGGGGGAGGCGAAAGATAGCCTCGAAGCCGTCATAGAGCTGGCCCACCGTGAGGGGCTGGGCGTGTTTCTGTCCCCTTTCGTGGAGTCCATGATGTTCTGGCCCGAGCCACTGTGGAGGCTGAGCGCAGACACGTGGACGCCGCTGGCGGTGGAGTGGGCGCGGTTCGCCGAGGAGAACGGCGTCGAGATGTACGCCCCGGGCTTCGAGATGGCCCTCATACTGGACGAGGAGGAGGCCGAGGCGTGGTTCATGGACGTGCTGTCCAGTGTACGCGAGGTCTACTCGGGGAAGGTGGGGTTCGCCGAGATACCCTACGGGCGTCGGTGGGCGCGGCTGAACGGTAGCAGGATCTTCGAGGGGTACGACTTCGCCGGGATAACCGTGTTCCCGTGGAGAGACTACGGCGGCGTCAACGACATGAGGAGCATGGACGACATGAGGGAGCACGTCGAGGCTCAGGCCGGGCTCCTAGAGAACATCGGCAGGTGCTACGGCTTCGACGAGCTGTACGTGGCGACGCTGGGCATGGACTACTGGTACGGAGAGATGCCGTCGGCGGAGATGAGGGCCCAGGGGTACAAGACAGCGCTGGACGCGCTCAGCGGCCACAACGTCACGGGCGTCTTCCTCCACATCTGGGCGTCTGAGCACGACCACCTGGGCGAAGCGACGGATGTGGAAGAGATGCTGAGGGCCAGGTGGACGAAGTAGCCTCTACCAGCCTACGGCGCAGCCGTCGCCCCTGGGGTCGGAACCCGCGGTGAGGACGCCGGTCTCGGGGTCCCTGTGTATCATCTGGCCTTTCCCGAACAGCACCCTCCTCCAGCCCGACGCACGCTCGACTTCGTGGCCCATGGCGGCCAGCTGGCTCGCTGTCTCAACGGTGATTCCCTCCTCAAGGAGCACCCTGCCGCCGCTGGTGCCGTCCACTATGAAGAACCGCGGCGCGTCCAGCGCCTCCTGGGGGTTCATCCCGTAGTCCACCTTGTTGACTATGACCTAGACATGGCCCTGGGGTTGCATGAAGCCGCCCATGACGCCGAAGGGCGCGTACAGCTCGCCGTCCCTCGTCGCCATGGCGGGGATGATGGTGTGGTAGGGACGCTTCCCCGGCTCAAGCCTGTTGGGGTGCCCGGGGTCGAGGGTGAAGCCGAAACCCCTGTTCTGGAGGGTGAAGCCGCAGCCACGGGGGATGATACCGGTGCCGAAGCCGTTGTAGTTGCTGTTTATGAAGCTGCAGGCGCTGCTCTGGCCGTCCACGACACAGAAGTAGACGGTGTCGTTGCCCGAGGGCAGGCCCCTTCCGACTCCCACCGACGCCCTGTCCGGGTCCAGCAGCCTGCGGCGCTGGGTGGCATACCCCTTGCTGAGCAGCTCCTCGACGGGGACGCTGACCACGTCGGGGTCGGCGACGTACCACCGGGCGTCCGCGAAGGCCAGCCGCATGGCCTCGATGAGGGTGTGGAGGTGCCTGGCGGAGCCGTGGGGTACGCCGTCTAAGCTGATTTCCTCGATGATGTTGAGGGCGATGAGGGCGGTGATGCCCTGGCCGTTGGGCGGGACCTCGTGCACGTCGAGGCCCTTGTAGCTGGTGAATATGGGCTCCGGGAACGTGTTTCTATGCTTCTTCAAGTCTTCTAGGGTCATGGTTCCGCCCATGTCGCCGAGCACCTTGACTATCTCCTCGGCGACCCTGCCCTCGTAAAAGCCGGCCTTTCCGTGCTCGGCCACCTCTCTGAAGGTCTGGGCGAGGTGCCTGTTCGTCATGAGGCCGCCTGGGTGCGGCGCCTCGCCGTCCTTGAGCAGCTCGCCGCCGTGGGGGCCGTTCATGAGCTGGGGAACGCCCAGGCTCCAAGCCCTGGCGGTGACTGGGCTCACGGGGAAGTCTTCATCTGCTAGTCTGATGGAGGGGGCGAGCACCTCGCCCATGGTCATGGTGCCGAAGCGTTCCACGGTGTCCACCCAGCCGGCGGCGGCGCCGGGCACGGTGACGGTGTGGGCGCTGTACCGGGGGAGCTCCGTTATGCCTCGGTCCGCCAAATACTCTATGCTGAGGCCGGCGGGGGCCCTGCCGCTGGCGTTGAGCGCCTTCACCCTCCGCTCGTCCGCCTCGTAGAAGAGGCAGAAGCAGTCCCCGCCGATGCCTGTGCTTGTGGGCTCGGTGACGTTGAGGGCCGCCGCCACTGCGACGGCCGCGTCGGCGGCGTTGCCTCCGTCCTGCAGGATTTTTACGCCTGCCATGGAGGCTAGGGGCTGGCTGCTGGCGACCATGCCGTGGGTGCCGTATACCGGTGAGCGACGGGAGTTGAACCTCATACCCGTGGTGGTCCGTGGGGGCGGGACATAAATTTAACGGGAGAGGCTAATCACAGCCGAGGCTTCGGAGCGCCTCGGGCAGCTCGGTGAGGCGGGTGACCACGGCGGCTGGTTCAAGACGACCCACGTGTTCCCGGGGGTAGCCTCTGGTGTTCACGAGTATGAAAGCTCCTCCGGCTGTTTTGGTGGCCTGGGCGTCGTGGTCCGTGTCCCCGATGTAGATGAAGTCGTCTCTGCCGTGGAGCCTCAGCGCCCTGTGTATCGGCTCGGGGTGGGGCTTGACGTAGATGCAGTCGTCCCGGGTCACCGTGTGGGTGAAATACCTGCCGAGGCGTCCATATTCACTGCTGTCCAGTATTCTTTCCACCGACTCTCTTGAGGCCGTGGTCACCAAGGCCATGTCGTAGCCCGTTTCTCTGAGGGAGTTCAGCTCCTCCTCTGCGCCGGGGAAGAGGACGCTCAACGCGTGGTCTGCCCTCTCCTCCTCCATGAAGGGCTCGTTGATGGCGGTCATCAACGCCGTGGTGGCTTCCTCGGGGAAGCCGTTATTATCGGCGTAGGCACGGGCGGCGTTCCATATGTGGGCCATCCTCTCCAGCCCCGCCACCTCGCCGCGGGGGACGCCGTGGGCGGCGGCGATGTCCTTCATCCTCTGCTTGATGGAGCCGTAGGACGGGTTGCGCTGTACGCGTGGGCTGTGCCTGGAGGGGTCCGTCATCTCTATGAGGGTGCCGTCCATGTCGAAGAGCAGCAGGGGCTTCATCGCGCTTATGCTCCGCTGAGGGTGTTACGTAGTACACTGTGTCTTATGTATGTTGATAAAATTTGGAGATGGCAACTGTTTGTTTGGGCTGCTACCAGCCGAAACCGTTTCTGGGTGCATCCACTTCGTCGTTTACGTTGTCCTGGTCTCTGGGCCTCTGATGGGTTCCGTCCGAGTCCTTCCCCTGCTGGAGGGGCGGGGAGTGTCGCCGCCCGAGTCCCCCAGCACCAAGGCCGTTGACGCGAGGACGCTCACCAGCAGAACAGCCGCCAGTAGGCCGGTGACGATCTTCTTGCGCATGTCTGGTCACGCATTGAGTGTCGTCGATGTATGTAATGAACAGCGTGGAAAGATCACTCCAGGGGGCGCGTCCCTCAGTTCCCGTTAAATACGCCGCCTTGTACTATGCGGTATGGCTGATGCAGAGGACATTCTCCTGTCGCTGGGCTTGATAGCGTCGGGCCTGCTGGCGGGGTACCTGTACAGGAACAGAGTGCCCCACGGCGTGAGGCGGACCGAGGGGGAGATCAACCGGCTGAGGAGGAGGCTTCAGGCGGCGGCGCTGCTCTACGTGAACCCCGTGGCCTTCGGGGGAGCCATATGGGCCCTGGACCTAGGCGACTTGAGGATAGCGGCGCTGCCGTTCGTCGGGGCTTTCGCCATCATCCTGGGCGGGGCTCTGGCGTACCTCGCCGGACGCGCTCTGGGCTTGGGGAGGAGGCAGATGGGGGTGTTCGTCACCTGCGGCGGCTTCACGAATATAGGCAGCATCGGGTCCCTGGTGGTCTTCTTCCTTTTCGGCGAGGAGGCGGTGGCGCTGATGCCCTTCTACAAGCTGTTCGAGAACCTCATCTACTATGGTGTGGGGTTCCCCTACGCCAGGTCCATGAGCGGCGCGGTCTCAGAGAATGAATCCGTAGGGGATAGGCTCAGAGGCGTGGTGACTGACAGGTATGTGGTGGTCGCCGTCACAGGCATGGCGGCTGGGCTGGGGCTGAACCTCCTAGGCTTCAACCGACCCGGGTTCTACTCTGCTTTGAACGGGGTGTTGATACCTCTCGGCACCCTCCTGCTACTGTCCTCCATAGGAATGGCGATGAGGTTCGGGAGGATGAGGGGCTATCTCCGCGAGGCGGGGGTCATCGCTTTAATCAAGTTCGCCGCGGTGCCGGGGAGCGTCTACTTGGTGGGCTCCGCGCTGGGGCTGGGAGGCGTGGACGGGGGGCTGCCGTTGAGGGTGTCCGTGGCGTTGGCGTCGATGCCTGTGGCTTTCACGGCCATGGTGCCGCCGACCCTCTACGATTTAGATGTTGATCTCGCGAACGCGGCGTGGTTCGTGACCACGGCTCTGCTTGGGCTGGTGATCCCCGCGCTCTGGCTCCTTTTAACCTAGCCGTATTCACTTACGGTGGCTGCTGCCTCAGGGAAACCCGAATTTACCTACACACGGCGTCCAGTTTCTAATCTCTGGAAACACTATTGTTTAATTGAGGTACAGAGGTAGCATCCAGGCTCATCCCTTATGCAGACATCGATGAACCCCGCGTCGGTGAGCAGCGCCCTCATCTCCCCTTCACTGGGAAGCGTGTCGTTTGCGACGGCGAGCGTCTTGTCTCTGTGGCGAGCCTTTAACTCGGCCCTGCTGAGGGCGTGAGCTATCACAAGCCTCCCCCCTCTCTTCAGCACACGGTTAATCTGGGTGAGCGCCTTCGCCTTGTCTTGCGGAATCGGCTCCGGCCGGTAGACCGTGCTGGTGCGGCAGACGTCGTAGAAATCCGCCAACCCCACGATGGCCGCGCTCAGGGCGATATCCCTGCCCCGCAGGCCTTCCGGATAACCCCGTCCGTCCC